>CAZYIH010000019.1:0-9645 GCA_964646915.1 uncultured Planctomycetaceae bacterium
ATCTCGACGTCATCGACGAGGATGGGTTCGTAGTTGGCGTTGGCCGGCTGAAGGCGGATTCGGCCTTTCTCGCGGTAGAGGCGTTTGAGCGTGGCTTCGCCGTCGGGTAGCAGGGCGACGACCGTTTCCCCGTTGCGGGCGGTGTTGCGACGCTCGCAGACCACGTAGTCGCCGTCGGCGATCTGGTCTTCGATCATGCTGTCGCCGGTGACCTCCAGCACGAACGAGTCGGGATTCGCGAAGAGGTCTTCCAGGTCGAGCTGCCGGCGGTCCTCGATGGCCTCGATGGGTGAACCGGCGGCGATCCGCCCGGCGATGGGCAGGCGGCTGGGCTTCTCGTCGGGGAACTCAGCCCGTGGCGAGACCCGCAAAGAGCGAGCCTTGTGTTTCGCGCCGCGAATAAGCAGCCTTTTTTTTACGAGAGCGCGAACGTGTTCGAACACGGTGACTTTTGTGAGGTCGAGCTGGTCGCCAATCTCCTGCATCGTCGGGGAATAGCCGAAGCGATTGCGATAGTCCCGTATCAATTGAAGAATCTCGAGTTGTCGCGGTGTGACGGATTTCATGTTCGGTGTCCTCTTGTTGGACGGGCAAATAGCTGGGCGCGAGCCCCTCGGCGGCGCGGAGGCCTCCGGTGGCACGAATCGTACCGGGTCGACGGCGGTAACGGGCAGCCAGCTGCGCCAGCGGCGCGCTTCGCTGCGAAACCACTGCCGATGGCGTTGCCGGAAGCGGCCTGATCGGTGTGATCGAACTGGCCGGTGTCCGTCGCGGGGTGAGCTTCTCCACCAGCGAGCGAACCGCGGACAGCAGCGCCTTGCCCGGGACGGGCAGCGTCCACTGCAACGGCCCGGGCCCGGTCTGAACCAGGGGCGGCCGATAGCCTCGGCGCATCTTCGAGGCGGGGGACTCGTATTCTGTTGTTACCGTCTCAGCCGCGAGTATCCCGCGACCTGCCGGCCAAGGACGCACATAGTCGCCCCCGGGTCCCAGTTGCACCAACGGAGGATGGTTCATCTTTCGTCCACCTTTCCTCACATCGGGCGAACAGAACGCAGCCTCTTCCGGACGCTGCCCCACCTCAGCAGGGCAGCACGCCATAGACCCGGCGGGCCAGGGCGCTCATCGCTCCGCCAGAGGCGAAGCACTCTCCAGAAGCAACCAAACGTCGGCCTGCGAATTCGCCCAACCCAGCGTTGGTGATCTCGGCGCCGATTGTTCGGATACTGTTCGATTGTGAGTGTATGCTAACATCGGCCAAACGTCAAGTGGCCGATCAGATTTATGTTCGATTTTTGTACGCTTGGCGGCGGGCCGAGGGGCATTGTCGTCGTGTGGCCCTACATCCGGGGCCGCGCGCACCTTGGCCCCACATCATGTACGTACTGTGCATCGGTCGCGGCCGCGATGATTCTTGAGCCGTTTCGGCCGACTCCTGGGCTGAGGGTGCGGAAGGGCAGGGTCGGCGGAAGGGGGAAATCGAGAAGGCACAGCCGAGCGGGTCGGCTGTGCCTTCTGCTTCACACTGCAGGGGTGTTTGGGTTTGGGCTATTCGTCGCGATTGTCCATCCGCCGCTGGAGCATCTGGCGGAGGTACTTGTTCTCGCGCTTGGTTGCTTCGAGGTCGAACACGAGGTATTTCACCTGCAGCCGCAGGTGGTCCAGGGAGTCACCCGGCGTGGCGCTGATGGCCGACTCGCTGGGGACGTAGGTTCCTTCGCTGACGTTCATGCCCGCTTTGCCGACGGCAGGGCAATCGGCGAAGAGCTGGGCGACTTCTTCGATCTTCGATTTCAGTTTGGCATCATCCATAGCAGGTGCCTCTCTTCCATACACATTATACAGGTGTGAGGCTCGGTGCCCCATCGCTCTTTCTTGTGCAACCAATATGCCAAGACACCCCGGAAGCCTTCTGCGTTAGGCGATTCTGTAACATTCATTTATGCAGTTACTTATGAAAGCCGTGTTGCCGGACGGCTATCCTGCCTCATCGGGGGGAGCGCGCCGGCAATGTTGCCGCAGTGAAACATGCGCAGCGATCCTGCGGGCTACATGCCTGTAAGGGTCATATGAGTAATAGTTTATGATCCTGCGAGCCTGAGTGTGTCCGAAAGGCAACATGTTGCGGCGTTGC
Organism: uncultured Planctomycetaceae bacterium; assembly: GCA_964646915.1. GTDB lineage: Bacteria > Planctomycetota > Phycisphaerae > SM23-33 > SM23-33 > CAZFPT01. The sequence continues at coordinate 2,135 of CAZYIH010000019.1, forward strand.
TACACGATTGTCTGCGAGTCTGGAATCAGGGCAGGTCCGACCGGCGATTCTTCCTCAGAAAGGTCAAAAAGGGGGCAATCCGTTGGCCGTTCGGGCGGGTTTCATGTCATATTGGCGGATCCAACAGCCAGGGCGTGTACTTCTGCGCGTCTGGCGGCGATAATGAGGGGGCAGAAAAAACCATGAAAACCCACGTGAACAACCTGGTGCTGGCGTCTTCCAGCCCGCGACGGCGAGCATTGCTGTCCGAGGCGGGCATCGATCATGAGGTGGTTTCACCGCCCGTGGACGAGCCCCATGATGTCGCCGGAGGCCTTTCGCCGGCGCAGTTGGCTGAGGCGCTGGCCTATTTCAAGGCCCGCGCGGTGGCCGACGAGGTCGACGGGGCTGCCGTGCTCGGGGCCGACACCATCTGCGCCGCCGACGGGCACGTTCTGGGCAAACCCGCCGACGCCGACGAGGCCCGCTGGATGCTGCGAAAGCTCTCCTCGGCCCCGCATTTCGTGATTACCGGCGTGGCGGTGCTGGGTCCGAGCGTCGGGCGGCTCATCGCCTCGGACGTGACGCGCATCACCATGAAGCCGATGAGCGCCGCCGACATCGAAGACTACATCGCCACCGGCGAGTGGGACGGCAAGGCCGGGGCCTACGCCATCCAGGAGTCGGCCGATCGATACGTAACCGAAGTGGACGGAAGCTTTTCCAACGTGGTCGGGCTGCCCATCGAGCTGGTGGGGCAGATGCTGCGCCGCGTGGGGATCGCAACCCGGGAGCGGTGAGATGACTCAGCCATGGCGTGATGCGACTCGGACAATTCTCATTCTGTCCGCCTGCGTGGCCACAGTGGGGTGCGGTTCGTCGGAGGGCGAGCCGAACGCCGTCGATCCGGTGCGGGTGACGATCGGCGATCGCACCTGGACGGCCGAGGTCGCTGCAGGTCGGCATTCCCGCTGGAAGGGGCTCAGCGGCAGAGAGTCTCTCTCGGCGGAGCGGGGCATGCTGTTCGTATTCCCCTCGGAGGATGTCCGCGCGTTCTGCATGCGTGGCTGTTCGTTCGACATCGACATCGCGTTCATCAACGCCAGGCGCGAGGTCGTCACGATTCATCAGATGAAGGAAGAGCCCGACCGTCTCGGCGTCGTGCCGTATTCCTCCGAGGTGCCCGTGAAGTACGCCCTGGAGGTGCTGGGGGGCGAGCTGGGCCGAGCCGGCGTGAGGGTGGGCGATCGCGTGGAGATCGACGGCAATCTGCCCGTGCCCCGCTGAACGCCTTGCCGTCACGGCCATGGCGGCGTCCTTTTGTGCATTTGGTCGGTCGGGATGATTCCGGCGAAATCTGCTCCAACCCGTTCTGCTCGAACAGGTTGTCTTGAATGCCCCCGCATGACAGCCTCCAAGCCGCCGGTTCTGAGCTAAAGGGGCATCCCCGCGATGACGATGAGAAGATGGACCGCGACGGCGAAGGTCTGTCCTCTGCAGAAGGATCGCATGGAAACCAAGACAGCCACACTGATGAGGGCCCTGTGGACCGGGAGCCTGCCCATTCCGGAGAACATCCGGGCGGGGTTGGAGCAGGGCGGATGGGACCTGGTCCCGTGTGACCCGGACGGAGATTTCGCCCGTCAGCTGGAGGGCGTTTCGCTGGTGGTGCTGGGGCCCGACGGAGTCATCAAAGACGCCCACGCCCGCGAGGGGTTGTTCTCAGCCCTGGACGACCTTCCGGCGGTCTCGCTTTCGATCACCCAGCCGGGCAGCGACACGGTGGACCTTCCCGCCGGTGCGCTGCAGACCACCCCGGAGGTCTCACCGGGCGAGCTGACCGACCAACTCTCCGCGGTGCACACGATGGTTCCGACCATCGACCGCCTGCGTGGCGAGCTGTGCATGCTGCGTCGTTCCCGGGCGGGCGTGGATAAGCGTCTGGAAATTCTCGACGAGGAGATGCGTCTGGCGGCCCGACTGCAGCGAGACTTCCTGCCGCGACGGATGCCCGACATCGGTGGTGTGCAGTTCGGCGTGATGTTCCGCCCAGCCGGTTGGGTCAGCGGGGACATCTACGACGTCGCTCGGCTGGACGAGACGCACGTGGGTTTCTACGTCGTCGACGCCGTGGGACACGGCATGCCGGCGGCCCTGTTGACGATGTTCATCAAAAAGTCGCTGCAGACCAAGCACATCGTCGGGCACAGCTACGAGATCGTCCCGCCGAATGAGTCGCTGGCCGAACTCAATGACGACATCTGCAGCCAGAACCTATCGAGCTGCCAGTTCTGCACCGCCATTTACTGCGTGCTGGACACCGCGACGATGGAGCTGAGCTACGCCCGCGCCGGCCATCCCGAGGCGATCCTCCTCCGCGCGGACGGCTCGGTGGAAACGTTGGCCGCCGAGGGCGCGCTGCTGGGGATCTTCCCCGAGGCCGAGTTCGAGTGCAGCCGCATTCAGCTTCGCGAGGGCGACCGCGTGGTGCTCTACACCGACGGCGTGGAAGACGCCATCGTTCAGCCCGAAGCCGACGGGGACGAGTTCGTCAATCGCGTCGCCACGCTCCTGGGCACGCCGCAGGATGAAATGCTCCTGCAGGTGACCGCGTGGATCGACGGGAATATCGAGAACACCCACGAGGACGACGACGTCACGATGATGCTGGTGGACCTCGGCGATCACACCCGCAAGGAGTGACCGACGGTTCGCAGCGGGACGCGCTACGCCTCGTCGCAGCGGGCGGAAAAGAGCGACTCGGCCGTCATCCTCAGCCAAGGTCCCGGGATCGCCCCGGCCTGGATATCCCCGGCGAACTCACCGGCCAATCGCGCGATGAGGTCATCTGTCGTCAGCACGGGGGCGTCGTCGAGATAACCCGTCTCCAGAAAGAACTCGCTGAGCTTATCTCGTTGTGATTTATGGAAGCCGCTGACCCGCTGGGCCTGCAGCGCTTTGAGCAACTCGCTCGCCGATCCGCCCAGTTCGTCCGCAAGGGCGGAAACTTCGTCGATGAATCTGTCCGTGACCGCGTCGGAATCCTCCAGGGCGGCACGATCCACCGGCCTGCCTCGCCCCTGTGCCCAAAGCGCGCAGGCACGCTCGATGGTCCGCGCCCGCAGGGCAGCCGCTTCGAGCGCGTCGGCTGAGCCCGCATTCGGCGGCGCCCCCGATTCCAGCATGGTCCGCAACTGCCCGCACGTGTGGACGCCCGATTCCAGCAGCTTATGCAGCGTCTCCATGTCATCCACGACGTGCCAGAGATGCACGTCCTTCGGCGAACGGCGCGGATCAATACCGGGGACGTTCAGGGCTTCTCCGTATGCTTCCCGCGAACGGCCGGCGGGGGCGGGAATCTCCGGCGGACGATGGGCGGCCAGGTCGATCGACCGACGCGCGACAGCCGACAGGTTCCGCCGCTCGGCCAGGTCGATCTCGCGATGGGCCACCTCCGCCTGCTCCAGCCGGGCCCGCCACTTGCCCACCTCGTCGTACTGGGCGGTGAAGTAGAACACCTGCCTGCCCCCGCGGGCGAGCTCGATGAGACTGTCGATCATCGCCTCGGCGCGGGTGTCGTCGGTGGTGCCCAGCGCCTCGTCGAGAATCAGCGGCAGGGCGGCCGTCTCTTCGTGCTCCACGAACGCCAGCCGGACGGCCATCAGCAACTGCACCCGCTCGCCGACCGAGAGCTCCTCGACCGGACGCGGAAGGCCCTCGCCGCTGCGGGCGAGGAACCGTGGCGGGTCAGCGGCGTCCTCGATATCCAGCGAGAGGGTCCCCCGCGTGATGCTCGCCAGGATCCGCTTGGCACGGCGGAACACCTCCGGCCGGGCCCGTTCGACCGCTTCGGTGCGAACCCAGTCGATCAACGCGTCGCCCGCTGCCTCGGCGAGCTTCGCCTCGCGCGCGTCGCTGAGCTGGGCTACGATCTCATCGCGGCGGGACAGCGCGTCGGTCAGCTCGTGGCTGCGCTTGGCGTGTCTGATCTCGCTGTCGATCTCCGTGATCTTTTTGAGAAGCTCCTCGGCGCGATCCGCCAGCTCGCGCTGGTTCGCGATGCGTTCATCGAGGGCAGCCTCGTCCAGTTCCAGAAGCTCCTCGTGCTCCACCAGGGCGGCGGCTGCCTCGTCGCGAACGGCCTGCTTGCCGGTGAGTTGACCGGTCAGCTCTCGGTAGTCCCCCAGTCGGGCCAACCAATCGTCCAGCTCGCTCTGGGCCGACTCGTCCACCCCCAGTCGCTCGAAGAGTTCCCGTCGCTGGTCGGCCAACTGCTGCAGCGCCGGGTCGATCTCGTTGTCCATCCGTCGTCGCGCCTCGTCGCGTTGCCGGCGAGCGTCACGACGTTGCGCGTCCCGCTCGAGCAGGTCGTTAACCACCGCTCGGGCCTGCTGGGGCGAGGTCGGCCGATCGCATCCCAGCGGGGCGACAATGTTCCCAATCTCATCGAGCAGCCCGTCTCGTTCGTCGGCGAGTCGGTCGCGGGTCTGGGAGTTGGCCTCTGCCTCGGCGGAGGCGTCCTGCCAGGCCTTGAGGTTCCCCGCCAGCACGGGCAGCCATTCGTCGCGCGTGGGCCAATCGATGCCCATCGCCTCACGCAGCGCCTCGCGCTGTTGCTGGTAGGCGTCCCGCTGCTGCTGGAAGTCATCTTCCTTGGCGGCAAGCACTCTGCGGTGTTCTTCCCGTTCGCTCTGGGTCGCCAGCCTGGCAGCCAACCCGTGCAACTCCTCCAGCCGTTCGGCGATTTCATCGGTCCGCCATGCCTTCGGGGCGGGCAGCGGCGTTCTCTCGTAGTCCCGGCGGTAGGTCTCGCGCTCATCGTTCTGTCGGCCGATGGCCGATCGCCGCCAGTGGGCGATTCCCGCCAGCGCCACGGCAGGGACGGCTGTCAGGATCCACAGCCAATGCACCGCTGCGGCCAGCACGCCCGCGAGCACCACCGCAAGGGCAGCCGCCGACCACGCCGGCCAGGGCAGGGGCAGATCGCCCGTCGCGGCGGGGCACTGCAACCAGCGCGACAGCGCGTGGATCGCCGTGTGGAGCCGGTCCGGTTCGATCCCGGCAAGCTGCTCGGGCATGGGCTCATTCAGCAGGGCCCGTTGCTGGCGGAGGGCTTCCTCCCGGGCGGTGAGCTTGTGCGCCCGGTGGGCCAATTCATTGGCGGCCTCCAGCTCGACCGTGTTCAGGGCTGCGAGTTGATCGTCCTCCAGCGCGCCCCCCAGGCGCTGCCTGGCGAGACGGGCGCGGGTGTCGGCCTGCTCGGCATGCTCGGCGGCCCGGTCCAGATCATTCTGCAACTGTCCCAGCCGTTCGAGGTCTGCCCGGAGGTGCTGCTTGGCTGAATCGCTCAGCCCGTCCTCGGGAAGCTCCACTTCCTCCAGCGTCGCCTCGGCCTGGGCGATCTGCCGCTCCATCTCACGCCGGGTTTCTTGTTGGGCGTCGGCCGACCGGTCGATGCGAGTCAGATCCTCGCGCTCCTGGCCGGTCAGTCGGCGGACAGGATCGGGCAGCGCGTCAATCTGTCGCTGGAGTCGCTCGCATTCCTCGTCGGCCTGGCGATGGGCCCGCGCCTTCTCCAGCCGTTCGACGTCGCGGGCTGCCTGGCGGGCCTGGGCCTGTTCCTTTCGCAGGGACTCCAGCTCCTGGGCGCGGTGGTGGAGCTGCTCCTGCAAACGGCGAGCCTGTGTGACGGCTTCGTCTGCCTGGGCGAGCTGCTGTTTGAGCGTCCGAGGGGCCGAGCCTGTGTGGGTCTGCAGGTTCTTGCTCGCCTCGGTCAGGTCGTAGCCGCCCTGGCTGACGGTGACGATGGTCTCGGCGAAGCTGCGATTGTCGTCCACGATCAGCTCGTGCAGCGCCAGACGGTATCGCCCCCGCTCGGCGGCGGGCCCGAAGTCCGGGACCTGCCCGGACTGCCCGTCGCGAGTGGCGGAGACGGCTCCGGCGTCGAGATCCACCAACCAGCGGACGTCTCCCTCGGTGTACTCGCCGCGGGCGGTGGGGCGTGGCAGGTCCGTCCTGCCGGGCCAAAGCAGCGCCTGCAGCACGAGGGCGGTGGTCGTCTTGCCCGAGCCGTTGGGCCCGTGGATGAGGTTCACACCCGGCGACAGGTCGGGCAGCTCGAAGCCCTCGCCATGGCCGATTCCCAGCGCCCGCGTGACGGTCACGCGATGGAATGTCACGGCGCGTTCGCTCATCGGTCCGCCTCCTGCTGGCGGACCAGCTCGCTCAGCAGGGCCAAGGCGCGGCTGCGAAGTGTCTGACGGACCCGGTCGCCATCGATTTCCAGCCGATCGATGCCGGTGTACTCGCGTGACGTGGCTTCCTGTCGCATCGCGCGGGCGGTCTCGTCGAGAAGTCTGCGCGTCGAGTCGGACAGTTCGCCCTCGGCGTCCAGTTCTTCCAGTACGCGGGCGGCTGCGCCGGCGGCAGAGCTCTGGCGGGCATACTGCCCCACGTCGATTGTCGGCAGGACCGCCAACGCGGGCGGCTCGACGGAGACGTCCACATGGCGTTGGGTGAGGTGGAGGTCGGTGAGCGTCTTGAGCAGGGCGTCGGGGTTGCGCTGCAGCGTGGACGCTACCGGCGTTCGTCCGACCAGTCGCGGCCGAAGCAGCAGGTGCGTGAGGCGCTCGCCGCCGGTTTCGACGAGCGTGTCAGCCTCGTCACGGATCCGTTCGAGAATCGTGCTGCCGGCAGAGTCGATGTCTTCGCAGTCGCTCAGGTCGATCTCCAGCCGTTCGTAGCGAACGCTCGAATGCGGGATCTGTTCGGGCGGCGCGAGGTGCCCGTCGACCAGTTCCGCCAGCCAGGGCCCGTGGGGTCCGGTCTCGCCGGGGTCCAGCGCCTGGGGCGAGCCCGGGTACAGCAGCCAGCACGGGCGGTCGCTGTGAAGCGAAGGCGTGTGGACGTGCCCCAGCAGCCAGGCGTCCGGGCCGACCGATGTAAGCCGGTCGGCCGACAGCGGCCCGTAGGGGCTCGCGGCGGCGTCGAGGTCGCCGTGGACCATTCCCATCACCGGAGCATCGTCGGGGCGGGGCAGGTCGTAGCTGGTCAGCGGGTCGTGGGTAACCCGTTTCTGCGGGAACGACCAGCCATCCACGTGCAGTTCAGCTTGGCCCGCGTCGTCCGTGAATGTGTGCCGCTGCCATCGACCTTCGCGTCCGAGCAGGACGAAGTGCTCGGCGGGCAGGTTGTCGGCCAGGCGGGTCAGAACGTCGTGGTCGTGATTCCCCGAGACCGCCAGCGTCAGGATGTCGTGCTCGACCAGGCGGGCGATGCCATCTTCCAGAGGTCCGATCGCCTCCCAGAAGCGGTTGTCCTGGTCGGTGATGTCGCCGGAGAGGCACACCGCGCGGACCTCTCTGCGGATGGCCAGCTCGCACATCGCGCCCCACGCCTCGGCGGCGCGGTGGGCGCGGGGCTCGTCGACGCGCGTCGAGGCCCGTCCGATATGGATGTCCCCGCTGAGCAGGAGTCTCATGCGGGCCATTCTCGCTGCCGACGCGGGAGGATGCAAGCCGTCGCGGAGATCT
>CAZYIH010000019.1:9745-25783 GCA_964646915.1 uncultured Planctomycetaceae bacterium
CGAGATCTCACCGACGTTCAGCGGGCCAAAAACCTCTATTGTTTGTCGTCGATCGTTTTGAGCAGTTCATTGGCCTTGCGGGCGTCGGGCGTGCCTTTCCGGGTCCGGGCGATTCGTCGCAGCATCGCCTCTGCCCGGCGAATCTGCCGGCGCCGCACAGCCGACACGTCGGTGGGATGGTCCACTTCACGGAACAGCAGATTCACGCGCCATTCCGGCTCGGCCGCTCGCACGCCCTTGCCGCGGTGGTTGGCTGCCAGGGCCTGCACGTCGCCGGTGGTCAGGGCGCCCAGCGACGTGACCGACCAGCCCTTGCTGCCCGGTTTGACGCGGCAGGCGACGACGTGCTTGCCTTTGTCCAGCGACACACTGAAGGTGTGGGCTCCCAGCTGCGTGGGCCCTCTCATGTTGCCCTTGGACAGCGTGCTGTAGACCTGCTTGCCGTCCACGAACCATTCCATGAACCAGTCGGCCGATGCGTTGACCACCAGCGTCCCATCGGCGGGGCAGGTGATCTCGGCCATCGCCCAGGCGGACTGCTGCTGCTTGACGGGTGTGGAGCGGACGGTCTTGCCGACGTCGGGCTTTCCGCCCTCGGGCAGGTCGATGATGGCCGTCAGGTCCAGCGTGCGTCCGATGGTTGGAAGGGCGATGCGGCCGAAGCTGCTCTCGCCGAGCTCGAGCGTCTTGGGAATGCTCTTGAGTTGCCCGGGTTTGGGGGCTCCGCTGGCTTCGGGGATGGGCCCGAACACCGTCCACGTCGTCGGCCAACCCACGTCGGTTACGCTGTCGGCCTTCATCGCGGCGGTCACGTCGATCGGCGGCGTGGGGCGTCGACGGCGGAACGCGTCGGGATCCACCCGAACCACGAGCGGATACATCCCCGCCTTGAGGTCCAACGGCTGACCGGCGGCAATGCGGCGCCCGGCGAGGTACGTCGTCAGCCCGGCGTGGTCCATCGCCGAGTACATCAGCCGACGTCGCGGATTGTCCACCACCGCGGCAAGGTAGTACACGCCTTCTCCCCGCTCGCCCAACGCCGAGAGGTCCAGCCGGCGATGCGTGCGGCGGATCTGCCAATCGTCCAGCCTGCCGTCGTTGTGGAACGTCGTCTTCATCGAGATCAGTTCATCCGGCAGCGGCGTGAGCTTCGCCGAGGCCTTGCCGATCGTCAGCGTCTGGCCCGCACGGGCCGTGAAGTCCTCTTCCGGCGGGGTGCCGGCATCCTTCGGGAACGGGCCGGCGACCAGCCATTCGCTCAGCGAGGCGCCACTGGCCAACCGCATGACGGGCGTATCGCGACCGGGCGCGGTGGCAAGCGGTTCGGGTCGTTCAGCGGTCCGGTCGGCCGGTTTGCCGTAGATGCGTTCGAAGACGTGTCGGGCGAGAACCTGTTCCTGGAATGCCAGCCCGTCTTCGCCGTCGAGGGCAACCCGCACGATGGAATCACCGCAGCGCATGAGCAGTCCGTTTTCGCAGGCCACCGGCGGGGCGGAGATGTTTGGGGTGGCGTTCCGGGCGAGCAGGACGGGTTGTGCGTCGGCTGTGGCGACCACGACCTGCCGCTCGGGCGGCGTGCCCCCGCTGTGCGCCCCGCCACGGGTATCGGCGAGGTAGAGGTAGTTTCCGATTTTCACCGGCTGGGCTGCGCGATTGGTCCCGCTGATGGCGGGCTTGACCCATCCGACGCGTTGACCGGTGGCTGCGTCGAACACGTCCAGTTGCAGCCGAGTGGCCGGGCAGTGCTTGGCATGCTCGCCCACGCGACGCCAGACGTAGAAGTGCTCGCCATCGGAACAGCCATCGTTGGGCCCGCCGGCCATGTAGGCATGCAGGCGCGTCGCGTTCCACATGGTTCTGCTGCCCAGGCCGCTTCCGTTCAACCAGACGTCGGCCCCGGCTCGGCCGCCTTCCCAGGCGCTGAACAGTCGGCGCCCGTCCGTGGTGGCGGCGAGCCAATCCCACATGCCCAGATCGATCATCTCCCGCAGACGGGTTCCGTCGGACGGGTCGTACGCCTCGGCCGATCGCGTGATCAGCACCGGCTGGGTCTTGCCGTCCGGTCCGGGCAGGTCCATGCGAATCGGCGGACCGGCAAAGGTCCCCGCTGCCGGGCGGGCCCAGGCGACCTTTCCTTCCGAGGTGAGGGCCATCAGTCCGTGTCGCCGACCATCGCGGAGCTTTCGCAGGCGGTCGACCGTGTGGTTGCTCGAACCTCCGTAGTTGTGTCCGGCACGCTTGACGCTCTTGCCGGAGAAGCCGTCGGTCTCGATGTCATTGGCCTTGGCCCACTCATCGAGTGCGGCGCCTTCGACGATGACTTTGCCGTCCACGATCGTGACCGCGGCGGCGGGCATGTACGTTCGGTACATCCAGTGGCGTTTGCCGGCCGGGTCGAAGCATGCCAGGACGCCGCCACCGGTATGGAGGTACACCCGCTTGCCGTCCCAGGCGGGAGTGGACAGATCACCCCGCGCGAAGGCCTTGCCCAGGTGGGTCTCCAGCAGGTCTCGCTGCTGCTTGGCGTCGGCGGTTTCAAACGCTTTGGCCGCTTCGGCGTTGACCAGTTCCAGGGCGTTGGCCGACCTGCGCCAGAGTTGCTTGCCGGTCTTGATGTCCAGGCAGACCAGGTCGTGAGGCTTGGCTGCGATGAAGACCATTCCGTCGGCTACGACGGGTCTGCCGCGGGCGCCTTCCACGGGCGTGGAGAAGGCGATGTTCACGCCCTTGGCCAGGTCCCACGCCAGGGGCGGTTCGATCGTCGGCGAGGAGGTCTGCTTCGCTGTCGGCGTCGCGGGCGGGGGCGGCGTGACGGCGTCGGAGGCCCCGGCGACGCAGAAGCTCACGCGCGTGAAGCTCTGGGCCCGGTCGTCGCGGACGCGGAGGAGCAGGCGGTTGACGCCCTTGCTCAGCCGAACTCGAAAGACGGCCGGTCGGAGCGTGCGGTAGTTCCGCTGGCGTTCGGTGTCCTGCCAGACGAGTCGGTCATTGGCCCAGAGCAGGGCGTGGTCCTGCGCGTCGACGGCGACGTAGACATCCTGAGCGACGGGGCTTTCCACGTGCAGCATCGCATACCAGCTGGAGTTCTCGCGGCCCGGTTTGTCGAGTCGGCCTTTCTTGTTCCACGTCCACGGGGGTGGCAGGAGCGTACCGTCGGCCGACGTCTGGACCGTTTGCCACGACAGCGTCTTCGCTCCGCGGTAGCTTCGCCCGAGGGCGTTGGGGTCAATGGTCCGACCCGCGCCGTCGGCGGGGATCAGACCGGGCATGTCGATCAGGGGTCGATGGTCTGCCGGCGGGCTGACCAGGGGCCCGAGCACCCGCCAGGTGCCCGCGTGTCGCCAGGTCTGCTGTCCGGCGTCGCGGACGGCCGGGAGCTTCACGATGCCCTCACCGTCGGATTCCATCGCCTCGTTTCGGCCGTAATACGGGCCGAAATGCGGGTTCTTCGTCTTGGTTCGACCTCTCGCGGGGCCCGCGAGGAGCTGTCGGCCGGCCTGCTGTGCGAGGCTCGCGAGGCGGTGGACGTAGGCGGCTTGGGCGGCGGGGTCGGGGGTGTCCCAGGTGGGGGCGGGCATCTCGCAGGCCGACAGCGCCTGGTGCATCGGATAGCCCGGGCGGGAGAGCATCATCCGCATCGCGCGGATCTGGTTGTAGAGCGTGGTTGCCCGGCTGGCGGGCTCGCCGGCGGGGACAGTCAATCGCTTCTCAGGTCGACTGGCCGGGGGGAGCACGCCGCCGACAACTCGGCCTTGACGGTTCCCCAGAGGTCCGGTGGTTTCGTATCGCCCGACCACCATCGGCAACACCGTGCCGGTCACTGTTCCGGTGTACCCGGCCGGTCCGCTTCGGGAGGGTCGCTGCCCACTCTTGTTCTGGCCGCTGACCTTCACATAGTCGCCCTCGGCGATGGACGCCTTGAACGTGCCGTTGGCCAGTCCGTCGTCGACGGGGACGTCCAGTTCGTACGTGGCGTACCAGACCTTCTTAGGCCACCACGCGTCGGGATTGAACCGAACCCGCAGCCGACCGACGAGTCGCCCGTCGCGCATCCGCAGGTCGTTGGCGTCGGCCTGGTGGACCCCGGCGTTCCACGTGGGGGCCTTTACGCTGAGGTCTGCCCACTGCCCCGAGGGGACGGTCGCGGTGAGGTGCAGGGGGCGCGTGTCGATCCCGTTTTGCAGCACGAGATGCACGCGGCGGACGTCGGGAAGGACCTTCGCACTCAACGTGTAGCTCTGCGTGCGGGGCGTCACGCGCGGGCCCACGTACCACTGGTCCACCAGCGACCATCGCCCGTCGGTGGTGTAGAGGTGTCGTCCGCCGGGGGGCATGCGGACGTCGCGCGGCAGGTCCAGGCGATAGTCCACGGCGAATGTCCCGCCGAGGCGATGGCCGTCGATTTTCAAGCCGTCGCCGCCGCCGGGGATGTTCACGGTGTAGAGGAACTTGTCGCGGTGCATGCTCGCGCCGCCGTCGCGGTGGCGGAAGTTGAACTTCTCCTTCTGCGTCTCCTGTCGCCACCAGGGCACCGTCGAGACGCCGCGGGTCTGCCCGGCGAACCGCGTGAGGGTCATCAGGGCGTCGTCCCCCTCGGCGGCGCCTTTGAGGTCGAGGCGGTACTGCCCGTCGCCCGGCTTGGTGGCGGCGAGGTGCTTGCGGAGCTGCTGGGCCGTTCGATTGTGGACGGCCTGGAGCGATTCGAGGTCCTTGTCCGTCTCGCCCCATGCCGGATGGGGCGCACAGAACAGCAAGGCGGCGAGCACGGTAACGGCGGCGCGGGTCTGACGGTTCATGGTCGGTTGTCCTGTCATCTCGTTGGCCGACGGGCCCTGTGGTTGGGTCGGCCGGTGTGGCGTCTGGTTGTCAGTTCGAGTTTTCTTTCAGCAACTGCAGGATGTCCCGGGCGGCCTGGTTCTGCGGGGAGTCGGCCGGCAGGGCGTCCACGATTGCCCGGAGGCGGTCGGCGCGGGCGGCGACGCGTCGCAGCCAGCGCGCCTCGCGCTTCATCGGATGAGGTACGATCTTGAAGGCCGGCACGAACCGGAAGTCCGGCTTGACGGGCTTGATTCGGCTGGGGACGCGGAGCGCCTTGATTGCGTCGGTGTCCTTGGCGGCGAACCCGCCGGTCGCGGAGAACGACCAGCCCCGGCTGCCGGGTTTCACCTGGACGGCCAGGACGTGTTTGCCCTTCGTGACAGGGATCGCGAACGGGTGGGCCTTGATCTCGGTGGGCGGCGCGGCGTTGCCGCTCTTGAGACGGTCGTAGACCACCTCGCCGTCCAGCGTCCACCGCATGAACCAGTCCGCACCGGCGGTGACGTACAGCATGCCGTCGGAGGGGACGTCGATCTCCGCCATCGCCCAGGCCGTCGAGGACGTGCCGATCTTCATCGTCTTCGGCGCCGTCGAGTGGTCGGGCTTTTGGCCCTGCTTCTTGCTCAGCAGGGCGGTGAGGTACACCGTCCCGTCGATCGCCTTGAAATCGTAGGCAGGGAACTCCCGGTCGCCAATGGTGATCTTCTCGGGGATCTTCCTGAGCGCGTTGGCGTCCAGGGGCTTGCTCTCGGGGGGCAGGGGCCCGAGCACCTTCCACGTCTCCGGCCAAATGGACGTGTTCAGCAGCTTGCCCTCTTTGGCCTTGAGCACGTTGATGGGCGGGTAGATCGTCTGCTGCTCGACGTGGTAGTAATCGGGCGTGACGACGACGGCGTAAGGATACTGACCGGCCGACAGCAGCAGGGGCTCGTCGGGCTGGAGCAGCCGACCGGCGAGGAACTGCTTCACGCCGCGGGCCTTGAGCGAGGGGACCACCACGTTCTGCTCGCGGTTGTCCAGCACGGTCATCAGCACGCCGGTTCCCTCGTCCTTCCCGCCGGCGACACGCGGATCCACGTGCGTCGAGAGCACCGGGACGTTCTCGCCGGTGCCCTGCAGCGAGTACTGGGCGGCGAACCGCGGCGGGTCCACTGAGGCGAACTCGCGCGGGACGATCTGCAGCTTTCTGGCGATCCCCTCCGTCGAGACCGTCGAGCCGGCAATGGGCGTGATCTCGCCGATGAGCGACTCATCGAACGTGCCCTTCGTGAACGGGCCGGCCGAGAGCCAATTGTCCGTGGCCCGGTCGTCCATGAGCTTGCCGACCGGCACGCTGGGCCCGATCAGGGGCTTCTCCAGCGGTTGAATTTGCGTGGGCTTGCCCGTGACGGGGCGCGGGCCGATCTCCCCGAGCGTTGTGTCCGCGAGGACGGCCTGTTGGTGGGCCTTGCCCTTCGCGTCGGTCACGGCGATGCAGAACAGTCCGCGGCGGGAGCGGAGGATCATCCGATCGCCCACGAACACCGGCGGCTGGGAGCCCATGGGCACGAGGTTGCGGGCGATCAACTGCAGTTGGTCGTCGGCGGTGGTGACGAGGATCTGCGAGTGCGTCGGATGGCCGCCATGCGAGCCGCCGCCCGGGCCGGTGGTGAAGAGATACGGTCCGGCGATGACGGGCGCCGAGGGCGTCTGGACGACATTCGCCAGGGCGGGCTTGAGGCGTCCCAACGGCCGACCGGTGCGGGCGTCCTTCACGTGCAGCTCGATCCTCGCATCGGGGCAGTGCGGGCCTCGCTCCAGCACCGGCCAAACGCTGAAGAGGTACTTGTCCGTGGCGACCGACGGTGCGGTGAAGCTCCCGAAGCCGCTGTGCTCGTAGTTGCTCTCCCATCGGTGCGCGTGGGCGAGCTTTCCGTCCGCCCGCCAGAGGCGAACGGCCATCGTCTGCTCCTGCGTGGCGAGGAAGGCCGTCTGGCCCGCGACGCACGTGCGGAACGATCGACCTCCACGCGAGCCGATGGTTTGTCCGCCCGACTGCCAGTCGGTATCGCCGGGTCCGGGGTAGTCGATCGCGAAGGGCCCCTGGGCTTCGCCCCGTGTGACGTCGTACAGCAGCCCCGTGCAGGTGTGCAGCACGACGGTCTGTCCCTTCGCGTCGGCGGCGGCCAAGAGGAAACTCGCATGCGAGGAGAACTCGCCCTGCTGGGTGTGGCGGTGGAGAACCTTGCCTTCGTCGTCCAGCACGAGCACGCCGATGGCGTGGAAGCGTTTCTTCCCGCTGGCCTCGGCGAGTTTCTTGAGGGCCTCGGGCAGCTCCCAGGCGGTGGTGGCTTGGCCTTCGAGGATCACGCGCCCGGGCAGGCTGTGGACCTTCGCTTTGGACAGGCCCGTGGTGGTGGTCCAGCGCGTCTTGCCGTCGAGGGTGAAGGCGCCCAGTTGGCCCAGCTCGTTGTGGACGTAGACGGTCTTGCCGTCGCTGATCGGCGAGGTCACGTCGATCGAACGGAGGCTGTTGAATTCCTTCAGGCCGAGCGTCTTGGCGTTTTGATTGGCTTTGGCCAGGGCGGCTGCGTCATGGCCGGGTCCGAAATCGATGGCCCACGTCGTCTTGCCGGTCCGCGGATTCACGCGGGCCAATTGGCCCGGGGCGCTGGAGACCAGCACAGCCCCGTCCACCACGGTCGGGCGCGATCCGCCGCCCAGGTCGGGTGCCTTCCAGGCGACGTTGAGCCCCTTGTCCACGTCCCACGCCAGCGGCGGGGTGGCGTCGGGGTAGATATCCGGGTTGGCCGGCTCGATCGGCTCGCGCGAGGGCGTTTCTCGCGGGGTCTCGGGTTTGCTCAGGTGGATCGCCAGGTCCACCCACGCCGGGCGGCGGTCGCGGTTGGTCCGCACGAGAAGGCGGTTTTCGCCTTCGATGAGCTTCACGGGCACCATCGTTCGCCCGCGAAGTCGGCAGCGGTAGGACGTCTCCTCGCTGGACCACACGAGCCTGTCGTTCAGCCAGACCTTGGTCTGTTCGAGGCCTTCCAGCGCCAGCCAGGCCGATCGGGCCCGAGTCGAGCGGACGGCCGACGCGGCGTACCAGAGCTCACCACGGAAGCGATTGTAGAAGCCGCTCTTGGCCCACGGAGTGCGCACTCGAGGCCCGCCCGGGCGGATGGGTGTCCATGCGATAGCGGGGGCATCTTCGAGTTCGGCGCCCACGCGGTCCAGCCGCTGGCGGAGCTTGACGCCCTCGACGCAGGTCACGTCGGGGACGAGTGCGTCGTTGTGCTCGACGCCGTTTCGCTGCGTGAACGGACCGACCACGTTCCATTGCCCGATGTGGTACCAGGCGTCGGTGTCCTTTTCGGGCAGGGGGCAGGTCCCGTCGTCGCCGGCGGGGAGTTCGATCGTGCCGGTCGAGGGGCTTTCGGGCCGATCGGCGGAGGTGAGCGTCTGCTCGCTTGCGGGGCGGGCGTCGCCGTAGCGATGGAGCATTTCCGCGGTGGCCTGCAGTGTCGCCAGCAGGGCGGCCGGGTCGCTGGCGTCCAGAACGGGCTCGGCGCAAGCGGTCTGGAGCATGGCCTCGGCCAGGGGCAGGGGGAACTTCTGACCGGCCAGGTGCAACGCCCGAATCTCGTGGGTGAGCGTGTTGAGTGTCTCGGCGATCTGCTTGCGGGCGGCGTTGTCGTCTTTGGGCAGGGGCGAGACGTCCAGCAGGCGTTTCTTCAGCGGGGCCGGGTCGTCCAGGACGTACCCGTGGAAGAGTCCGGCGGCGGAGTCCAGGTTGCCCGAAGACCGGTAGCTGCCCGCCACGGCAGGCCCGCCTCGCCCGCGGAGCGACCCGGCGTACTTGCCCATGTCGCCCTCGGCGGTGTACTTGCCGCGCAGCTGGTTGTGCTCGAGCGTCGCGTCGATCGTGAACACGAGTTTCTGCGGCGGGCGCGACCCGCGAACCGGCACCCAGCCGTCGGTATGGATGTACACGATAAGCTCGCCCGAAACTCGCCCGTCCTTGAAGGACAGGCCCGAGGCGTTGCCCTCGTGGAAGCCGCCGTTCCAGGTGGGCGTCTGCACCCACATCGTGCTGAGTCTCGTCGCCGGCAGCGACATCCGGAGGAAGATCGGTTTGCGGATGGCGGGGCGGTTCTTGCGTTTCTTGTGTTTCCAGTGGATTCCGCCTTCCAGGACCATTTCGAGCACGCGGGAGTTGTCGTCGATCTTCGCGTTGAGCTGGAAGGTCTGGCGGCGGGGGATCTGCATGCCCACGCCCGGGAAGCGGTCCCACCAACTGACGGCCTGGCCGGGCGGGAATCGCTGGTCGTGCGTGCGGTTCAGCAGGAAGGTGCAATCGGCCTGGCCGGTGAGTTCGCCGGACGTGGCCGTCAGCGCCGAGGCGTCGACGTCGTGGGTCACGCCGAACCGCCAGACGGCGCCGGCTCCGTTGCCGTGGTGATAGCCTCGCCATTCCTGCATGGTGCTCTGGGCCCAGGCGGGCACGACGGCGTAGGTGGACGCCCACTTCCCGCCGTCCCGACGGAGGGTCATCTGCATGTTTTCGCCGTCGGCGGCGTCGTCGAACCAGAGGCGATAGGTCGCCGGGCTGTGTTGGCCGGTGGCGGATCGGGTGCGCTGGGCGGAGAGCTCGATCTCCAGCAGTTTGCGGGCCTCGACGATGCGATCGTAGAGCTTTCTGGTCTCGCCGGCGGCCTGGCCGGTCGGGGCGGAGTTGTTCTGTGGTTCGCGTGCGGACATCACCGCCGACAGCACAGCCAGCAACATCGCGACGATCACACCTGTGTACATACGCTTCATGGAGCATTCCTTCCTTGGGGCGCGGACCTGCCGTCTCAACGCGACGAGTGCGCCGGCCTGGGTGTTGGTCTCGGATTGTGATTGTTCAGCCGGGGCGGGAGGTTACTTCCCCGCTTCGCCGAGGATGATTTTCTTTCCGTCCCAGCGGACGGTTCGTTTCCCGACGGTGACCACGGCCTCGGCGCCGGCACCTTTGACGTTGACGGCCGGCGCGTCGCCCTTCTGGATCGTCATCACGACGAAGAAGGTGTCGCCGCCGGTGGCGAGCACGGCGTTCCACTTGCGTTCGTTGGTGCCGTGCTGTTGCCAGGTCGTGGTACGGTTGGGCACGGAGACCGAGACGTTTTTCGGCGCGATGAAGGTGGCCTGCAGGGACGCATCGCCCTTGTCCAGCGTGAACCCATTCTTCTGGGTCGTCAGCTTGCCTTCGCTTTTCTGGAACAGCCATTCCTTGGTCCCGCCGCCGTGGATGTCGTCCACCAAGACCACCAGGCAGGGCGACCCGCTCAGGCCGCTGTAGTCGAACGCGTAGGCCCGCTTGCCGGTGATTTCGGGCTTCGGCCGGTCGACCTTGCGGCGAAGCAGATTCGCGTCGAACACCTTCTTGCCCTTCTTCTTGGGAGGGGCAGAGTAGTGGTCGTTCATGTTCGCCACCAGCACCGCCGTTCCGTCGGAATGGGTTTCGAGCACTTCTTTCCGGCCGCCCATACCGGCTTGGATGTCGTCCTCGGGCAGGATGACGACCGACTCCTCCGTGCGGTGACCGTCCCGGCTGGTGGGCCCGACGCTCCATTCGTGTCCCAGTCCCCAAAGTCGCCAGGCGCCGGCGTTGGCGTGGCTCCAGCCACCGATGGGGCGAGACTTGAGAAACACCTGCGCGACGAAGTCGTCGGCGTTCTTCCAGCGGTTGCGGAACGCGAAGAACCCGAACGTCTCGGCCTCCCAGTGGAGGGGCATGATCTTCGAGGGATGCACGGGCTTCCCGTCGAGGGGGTAGTTCAGGAAGGCCAGCGCCTGGTCCAGCGGTCGTCCGCCCTCGGCGAACAGGCGACCGGCCGACTCCGGACCGTCAATACCGGCGACCTGGTTCCACCCCCAGTGCAGGGCGGGCTTGTACTTCTCGGGGACGATCGGATACCCCCGCGCCAGCCATTCCAGCGAAAGGGCGTGCCCGCTGTTGAGCTTCTGCGAGCGAGCCCCGCCTTCCTCGGGGAAGACCTGCTGCATCATCCGTCGCGGCAGGAGGTGCGTGATGTCGTCGTACGGTGAGGCGTTCCGTCCGAACATGTCGCGGTACAGCGTCGCGAAGACCGTCGGGAAGTAGGAGGCGATGTTGGAGTAGCCGCCCGTTTCCGCTTGGAAGCCGCCCTTGCCCACGCCCACCAGGAAATGCTGCAGGAGGGTGTATCGGCTGATCTCCACAGCCCGAATGTGCTTCGGGTCGGCGCCGTCGTATTTCTCCCACAGCGCGACGTCCTGCTCCCAGCGGGTCAGCGTGCGTCGGTACAGGTCGTGTCGATCAGCGAACGCGTCGGCGTCGGCGGTGCGCAGCGTCGGGGCGATCCGCCCGGTGGGCTTCTTGCTCTCGTGGACCACCAGCAGCGAGTACAGCCCCGGACGGACGCGATAGAAGTGCTCATCCAGCTTTCGCCCGGCCAGCCAGGCGGTGGTTTTCTTGTCGCCGGGGTCGAAGGAGACGACCGCCTCCTCAGAGACCTTCAGCACGGTGTACAGCACGGTGCGCGTCGGGCCGGACTCGTCGGTCAGCTTGGCCAGGTCCACGCCTTTGTTCGTGGCGGCCTTGTCCGGCAGGGGGGTGAACTTCAGCAGCTTGCGCTCGGGGAGCATCTTCTTTTTGTCGATCCGGATGTAGGCGCACACGGTGCCCACTTCCGGGCGGGCCTTGGCGTAGCCGCCCAGGGCGTTGAGCACGTCCTGCTTTCCCTGCATGGGCAGGGCGCCGGTGCTGATCCACTCATCGGGGATCTGCCCGGGTTTCCAGTCGACCACCGGAACACCCTTGCCGACGGCAGACTTGTCGATGGGTTTGATGGTCCATCGGGCCTCGAACGGGCTCCGCGGTTTGGCGGGTTTCTCGCCCTTCTCGCCATACAGCACCAGGGCCGCGATGCCCGCGGCCCCGCGGCCTGGCCCGTAGTAGTTGCTGCACGGGTGGTAGTTGGGGTGCGAGGTCATCAGGTACTTCTGGTAGTAGGGCACGTACCATTCGAGTTTCTTGCGCACGCGCTGGCGGAGGTCGTCGCTCCAGGCGTCGTAACAGAGGTCGTACGCCAGGGCGATGGCGACCATCTGGTGGCCGAACCCGCCGCTGCCGAACCCGTTGCGGTTGAGTTCCTTGTAGCCGTTGACGATCTGCTCGGCCCGGGCGGCGTACTTCTTATCGCCGGTGATCTGGTAGAGCACCCCGAGATTGATGATGCTGCCGGAGTTGCCGTACTTGGCGAGATAGGCCTTGCCCATCGGCGTTTTCAGGCGTTTGCGCAGGGCGGGCAGGTCGCTCCTTCGCAGCAGGACCTGCGGATGCTCTCCGGGGGTGAAGGGCTTGTGGTCGTCGTCGAGAATCTTCCTTCCCGGGAGGATTTCGCCTTCGACTTCGCCGGTGTAATGGTGGCCTCGGAGGCGGGCCTTGTAAGTCCCCGAGACGCTGTTGCCGTCCCGGGTGACCTCGATGTCGTACACGCCTCGCCCGCCGGGAACCCAGATGTCCCCGCCGAAGAGCATGTCCAGCCGAAATGAGGCGCTGTCCGGAGTGATCTTCGCCTCACGAACCATGCCCGTGTGGATGCCCTGGTTGTAGTTCAGCGCCATCGCCCACGCCACGCCCCATCGCCCCGACGAGCTGTCGGCAAAGAGGATCAGGTTCTTTCGGCCGCTGTTGGGGTCGTCGCCGTGGAACAGTCCGCCGCGAAGCACCAGCCTGGCCGAAACCTTCGCGGGCGCTTCTGATGCGGTTTCACCCGTGGTCAAACGCGGAAGGATGGCCAGGAGGGTCAGTGTGAGTATCGTGTATGTCCGTGTCATGGGAGATGCTCCATTTGAGGTCCCGTTTTTCGCGATTCTGTAAGGTCCTGCAGATACAACACAGCCGGGCGACATTCAAGCCGCTGTTTTTTGCGTATACAGGAGAACAATTTCCGATGCGATTGGAATGGTGCGGTAGGTTTGGGCAAGTCAGCGGGGATGCCGTTGCGTGCTCTGGTGCGCGGGTTGTGCATGCAGAAACCCCGTATTCACGGAACCGGCGCCGAATCTGCGGGTTGTACCTTTAGAGCGACAAGACACGCGCGACCCCATCAAGGAGTGATCGATGAACCACGTTACCAAGCTGCTTCTCGTTGTTGTGCTGCTGTCGGCTGCGTCGGGGGCCGTTGCTGCCGATGATGACGCAGAGGTCAAGGCCCGTGGCTGGGATATCCGGATCAAGGGCTTCTTTGCCGGCGGCACCAAGCCGCTGATCATCTACACGCGCGAGCAGGACGGCCAGTGGCTCGGTTGCGTGGGCTCCAGCCGCGACCCGGACAAAAGCGGCAACGTCAAGAGGACCTACAACGGGAGTTGGTACTACCCCGACCTGTCGACCGTGCCCATCAAGGACGGCAAGGTCAAGGGGCAGTTCAAGGTCTACTTCACGCCCGACTTCTGGATCCCGACCGACCACAAGCCTTTCCACGCGGTCTTCGAGATCGACGCGACCGTGAGCGAGGACCACAAAATCTCCGGGGAGTGGAAGGTCCTCAAAATCACCAGCGATGACCAATCCGTCAAGAACCTCGGCAGGAAGGGCAAGGTCGACGGCTGGAGCAATCCGAAAAAACCCCTCACGCTGCCCGAGGAGCTCACGCTGCAGTTGAACATGCAGTCTTCGCTGATCGGGGGCGACCCGTCCTTCGGCAACCGTTGCATGGTGCTGTGGATCAGTGCCGACGGAAATGACATTGTCTCTCTGAGCCGCGGTTTGATGAGCAAGAAGGGGCGAGCCTATCAGCGTACCCCCGTCGACGCATCCGACAGCAAGGTCACCATCACCGACAAGAAGTTCAGCGGGAAGGTTCAGTTCAAGGCCAAGACCCTTGACATGGAGCCCTGCAGCTACGTTTACGAGTTTGAGGGGCGGTATCTCAACGGGTTGGCGGTCGGGAAATACACCGCAACCATCACCCCCGAGGGCGGTAAGAAAACCGTCGTGGAAGGAAGTTTCGACGGAAGCTATCGCAAGGGCGTGGACAAGCTCGCCAAGGTCGACGACCGCCCGTGGTTCAAGGAGATCAAGAACTTCCAGAAACCCAAGGCCGGCGAGCACCCCCGACTGTTGTTCCGCAAGAGCGACCTGCCCGCCCTGCGTAAACGGATGAAGACCCCCGAGGGCAAAGCCATTCTCAAACGTCTGCGGTATCTGCTTAACGGGGGCGACGGAGAGACGATGACGAAGGTCTTCTCCGACTGGACGCACGCCTATATGGGTGGTGGATACAGCAATAAGACTCTCAACGAACCCGGGGCATACACCATCGGGCACGCAGCCGGGTATGGGCTGCTGTACCAGCTCACCGGTGAGAAGAAGTACGCCGAGTTCGGCAAAGAGTGCTTCGAGCGGGCGCTGAAGGGTCAGCGCGACCGCGACGATCGTTACAGCTTCCGCAAGCCGGGCGGCGCGCTGCGGGCCGGGCCTTCGCTGGGTTGGTACGCGGTGGGCTACGACCTGATCTACGACGCCCTCGACGCGAAGACTCGGGCGAAGTTCACCAAGGCCATCGCCGAATACTCCGAGGGGACCGAGAACAAGCCCGTCGACCTCGAAGCGCTCGCTCGCGGAACCATGCCCCCCTCCTCCAACCACTTCGGCATGCAGGTGGGCGGAGCATCGCTGGCGTTGCTGGCGATTTCCGGTGAGAAGGACGTGGACCAGGAGAAGATCGACACGCTCCTGAAGGTTGCCCGGGCAAGCATGATCCGCAACATGAGCCAGGGCTTCGGCGATGGTGGTTTCTTCGCCGAGGGCGACGGGACCGGGTCGATGGCCTCACAGATTTCGTTCATCTCGGCGATCCAAGCCTGGAAGAACGCCGCGGGGCTGGACTTCGTCAACGTCGAGCGTCCCAACGCCCGCATGATGACGCTGAAGTGGCTGTACCTGACGGTCATCCGCGACGGCCGACCGGACTTCTGGCCCATTCGTGGCAGCTACGGCCACAATGTCTGGGCACGCAAGGCCATGAGCGGGGCGGGCTACTTCGGGCTCGGCAGCGGCGGAGTGACGGAGTCCGACCGGGCCGCGATGAAGTACTACTACGCCCTGGCCCTGAAAGACGCCGACGCCCGAGCCGGCCATCCTTACGATACCGCCAGCGTGTACCCGCAATACACGGTCAGCTCGTTTATCAACTGGCCCATCGACCAGACCGCCAAGAACCCCGTCGAGGTCCTGCCGCACTGCTACAGCGACCGGACCTGGGGCTTCTACGCCTGGCGAAATCGCTGGAAGGACAACAACGACACGGTCATCAGCGTCCTGCTCCGCCGCACCAGCGGATACATGGCCGCCAAGGCCGACAATGCCCTGTGCATCAACACCATGGGCAAGCACATCAAGTGGGGCCAGGTCAAGGACGGCAAAGCCAAGCACTGGTCCTCGTCGAAGATGGGCGATACCAGCTCGCTGACCACCGCCAAGGGCGTCGGCTTCGGGATCGACTTCACCGGCGCCAGCGGGGTCGACGTGATGCTCGTGACCACCGGCAAGGCCGAGGGCAAACGCGTGAAGGTCGGGAAGAAGACGCTGACGTTCTACTTCCCCACCACCAGCGACGCCCCCGAGGTGGCCGTCAAGGGCGACCAGGCCGTCGTCGGCAAGCAGGCCGTGAGCCTGGACAAGGACGGGAACATTACGTTCGGCGTGGCCGGCAAATAGCAGACGACCTCACAGAAGAACCCGGACATTCCGACAGCCCGCCTGACCAGGTGACTACTTGGTGGTCCGCCCGGCCAGGCGGGTTGTCTTTCGTTGGGGGGGCATCACCTCAGTCGGCCGGGGTTTTCTCGATGGTTTTTCCGTCCCTCAGGTGGACCACCGCGCGCAGCTCGGACGGGTCGGCCGGCGTCCAGGCGTGGCACATCCAGTTGTTCTTCGCGTGCAGGAAGAACGGTTCGTCCCAACTGCGGCCGATCAACGTATCTCGCTCGAAGAACTCCACGTGGTCGATCGTCTCGGGAAACAGGCTCGCCAGGCGTGGCCAGTATCGCCCATCCACGGTCCATCGCGGATCGATTCCCTGCAGCACGTAGCGATCGTCGCCGGCGGGCAGGTCCACCTCGATCCCGACGGCCCGCGCCATGCGCAGCGCGAAGAACGTGTCCTCCCCGGGCGTGATGCCCCAGTCGGCCGGCGGTTCCTGCTTGGTG
>CAZYIH010000020.1:0-22011 GCA_964646915.1 uncultured Planctomycetaceae bacterium
AATCCTGAGCGAAGTCGAAGGGGCCGTGTCTGCATGGGCAGGATGCCCATGCCACGTTCACGTAGCACGGGCTTCCAGCCCGTGCTTGCATGGGCAGGATGCCCATGCCACAGAGTTACCCGTCATTCCGCCCGCAGCAAGTTGCGGGTCCTGTTCCGTTTGGTCCGACTCGGTGTGGTCTGGTATGATCAGGCGTTGCCGCGCCCGTCGGGATCGGACGCGGGGTTTCCGGACGTCGAGAGGAACGCATGCCCGATTTCAAAGTGGTTTCCGAATACCAGCCTGCCGGCGATCAGCCTGCGGCGATCGACCAGCTCGAGAAAAACATCCGCATGGGTCAGCGCAACAACGTGCTGCTGGGCGCGACCGGTACGGGCAAGACGTACACCATGGCCCATCTGGTGGAACGGCTGCAGAAGCCCACGCTGGTCATCAGCCACAACAAAACGCTGGCGGCCCAGCTCTACGAGGAGTTCAAGGAGCTCTTCCCCGACAACGCGGTGGAGTACTTCGTCAGCTACTACGACTACTATCAGCCCGAAGCCTACATCCCCCAGCGGGACATCTACATCGAGAAGGACGCCTCGCGCAACGACGACCTGGATCGGCTGCGTCTGGCGGCGACGGCGTCGCTGACCAGTCGAAACGACGTGCTCATCGTCGCCAGCGTCTCGTGCATCTTCGGGTTGGGCAGCCCCGAGCAGTACCTCAAGAGCGTCTGCACGATCCGCGTGGGCGACCTCCGCGAGCGAAACGCCATTCTCGAACACCTCGTGCAGCTGCAGTACGACCGCAACGACATCGACTTCAAACGCGGCACGTTCCGCGTCCGCGGCGATACGGTGGACATCTACCCGGCCTACGAGGAGTTCGGCTACCAGGTGGAGATGTTCGGCGACCAGGTCGAGGCGATCCACCTGATCAATCCCACCACCGGCCAACGTCTGTCCAGCACCGACCAGGTGTTCATCTTCCCGGCGGTGCACTACGTCGTGGAAGAGGGCAGCATCGAGGCGGCCGTCGCGAGCATCGGGGCCGAGCTGGAGAACCGTGTAATCGCCCTGAAGAACGACGGCAAGCTGCTCGAAGCCCAGCGACTCCAGGCCCGCACCAAGTACGACATGGAGATGCTCATGGAGGTGGGATACTGCTCGGGCGTGGAGAACTACTCCCGCCACCTCGACGGCCGATCGCCCGGTGAGAAGCCTTACACGCTGATCGACTACTTCGGGGACGATTTCCTGATGATCATCGACGAATCGCACGTGACCATCCCGCAACTGCGGGCGATGTACAACGGCGACCGGGCACGCAAGGAGGTACTCGTGGAGCACGGGTTCCGCCTGCCCAGCGCGATGGACAACCGCCCGCTGAAGTTCGAGGAGTTCGAGGGCATCTGGACCGACGCGGTGTTCGTCTCGGCCACGCCCGCTGCCTACGAGCTGGAGCTGTCCGGCGGGGATATCGTCGAGCAGGTCATTCGCCCCACCGGCCTGGTGGACCCGCAGGTGGAGGTGCGTCCCGCCCAGGGACAGGTGCCCGACCTGCTGGAGGAAATTCGCACGCGTGTGGGCAATCAGCAGCGCGTGCTGATCACCACACTCACCAAGCGACTCGCTGAGGACCTCTCGGAGTACATCCGCCAGGAGGGGTTCACCTGCAAGTATCTCCACTCCGAGGTGGACACGCTGGACCGCGTGGACATCCTGCGCGACCTTCGGCTGGGGAAGTTCGACGTGCTGGTGGGCGTCAATCTCCTCCGCGAGGGGCTGGACCTGCCGGAGGTCTCGATGGTGGCGATTCTCGATGCGGACAAGGAAGGTTTTCTCCGCTCGGCAACCAGCCTCATTCAGACCATCGGGCGATGCGCGCGAAACGTCGAGGGCAAGGTGTTCCTCTACGCCGATCGCATCACGCCGGCAATGCGGCAGGCGATGGACGAGACCTCCCGCCGGCGCGATCGGCAGTTGGCGTACAACGAGGAACACAATATCACCCCCCGGACGATCAAGAAGGCGGTTCGCGACGGGCTCGCCCAGCAGCTCCAGGCCCGCAAGACCGCTCGCCAGGCCATCCGGGCCGGGGAGGAGGAGTTCGACCGCACCGAGCTGATCGCGAAGCTGGAGGAGGAAATGTTCGAAGCGGCTGAGGCGCTGGAGTTCGAGCAGGCGGCCCGGCTGCGCGATCGCATCGAACGCCTGAAAATCAAGGAAGAAGACGCTGCCAAGGACGGCGACCTCCAAGCGGACATGCGTGAAGCGGATAAGGGGTGAGTCGCCTTGGCGTTCGCGGTTGGGTTTGGCTCGCAGGCGAAGCTTTCGCGGCGTCTGAAGTCAGCCGTCATTGTTGGCGTAATCCTCAGCGTCGGTTCCGCTGTCCCCTCCGAGCCTTCCGATGAGCGTGGTCACGGCGAAACCGGCTACAATCAACCCCAAAGCGGCGGGGACCTGCCACCACTGCGGCGTGAAGAATTCCGTGGGCCAATCGTCCGGCGAGAGATCCTCCAGCAGTGCCGGGGTGACCACCCGCCCCTTGAACGTGCTGCCCAGTTGGGGGGGCACGCCTTTCTGGAACGGCCAAAGCCCGATCACCGCTCCGAAGAGCAGCCCCAGCAGCACGCCCAGCGTGGCACGCGCGTGATGATGCAGCAGCCACCGCAGCAGGTTGCTGACCGCTACGATGCCCACCACCACACCCACGCCGACCGGCACGACCACCTGCAGGAGCGGCTCGGCCAGTGACGCGCCCTCAGCCCCCTTGAGCCCGCTTTTGACTTCGTCGACGGCCTGGAGGATCGGCACGTACGCCCCGAGCACAAGCAGCAGGTACCCGCCGCTGACCCCGGGCAGAATCATCGCGCTGGCAGCCACCGCGCCGGCCAGGAACATCGCCGCCAGTCCGTCGTTGGCGCCTGCCCCGCCGGTGGAGGTGGACTGGGCGATCGCGATCGCCGCCATGCCCGCAAAGCCGAACGCCGCCGCGATCCAGACGGTCTTGACGGGGCGATCGATCATCCGCCAGACAATCGGCACGCCGCCCAGCGTCAGCCCGATGAACAGCGAGTACATCACCCATCGGTGGTCCACCACCAGCGATTTGACGGGACCGGCCAGCAGGAGGATCGCCGCGCCGGCCGAGGCGACCACGACCGCCAGAACCAGCATTGAACGGGGGCGGAACTTCAGCGTGGTGACCTCGGCGATCGCGTCGATGAATCGTCGATAGATTCCGGCAGCCACCAGCATGGTTCCCCCGCTGATCCCGGGCACGAGGTTCGCCAGGCCCATCAGCACGCCGCCCACCGCGCTGCGCAGCGCCAAGGCGGCGGGCGGGATGACGGCGGGGGCAGCCGATTCGTTGGTCTGTTTGTCATCGCTCATCGGTTTGGTCTCTCCTTGCCGGCCGACCCGGTAGAATGCGAAGTCCTCAAACCATCCCCAATGTCTCCTCCGGAGGCAAGCGGGAATTTCCCTCGCGTCCGCCGGCGCCGCCGGGCGTGCCTCGCGGTCGGGCGGTGAGGCGTGTAGAATGGCCTCATGGATTCTGCAGACCCCAGAGGCGTTCTGATCGCCCTCAGCGGCGGGGTGGATTCCTCCGTCGCGGCGGCCTTGCTGCTGGAGCGGGGCTGGGAGGTCCGCGCCACGCACCTGAAGCTCTACGAGCCGGCCGAGGTCGGCCTGCCTGCCGGCAGCTGCGCCAGCGGCAGCGACGATGCCTTCGCGGTGGCCGACTCGCTGGGCATTCCATGCGACGTGCTGGACGCCTCCGACGAGTTCGCCTCGATCATCGAGCATTTCGTCAGTGAATACGCCGCCGGCAGAACGCCCAATCCCTGTCTGCTGTGCAACGCGCGGATCAAGTTCGGGGCGCTGTGGGCCCACGCCCGTTCGCTGGGTTGCAGCCACCTGGCGACGGGGCACTACGCGCGCACGGCCCACCGGGGCGACGGTCCTGCCATCGTGCGGGCGGCGGACCCGGCCAAGGACCAGTCCTACGCGCTGTTCGACCTGTCTGGGGCGGTACTCGGGCACATCCTGCTGCCGATCGGCGAACTTGCCGACAAGGCCCGGACGCGCCGGCTCGCGAGGCAGTGGGGGCTGCCCGTCCACGACAAGCCCGATTCGCAGGAGGTCTGCTTCATTCCGGACGACGATTATGCCCGCCTGCTGCGGGAGCGGGCGCCCCACGCGACCCGGCCCGGCGAGATCGTCAACGCCGAAGGCGAGGTGCTCGGTGAGCATGAAGGGTATGGCCTTTACACCATCGGGCAGCGTCGCGGACTGGGGGTGGCCGGTGGCGTTCCGCTGTACGTCACGCGGATCGACCCCGGGGCGAATCGCATCGTGCTGGGCCCGCGTGAGGAGGTCCATGCAAGGCATCTCACGGCCCGGGTGGCCAACTGGCATGCCGACGTGCCCGACGAATTCCGCGCGACGGTACAGATCCGCTACAACCACCAAGGAGCGCCCGCCGAGGTGAAACGCACCGGCGACGACGCCTTCGAGGTGACGTTCGACAAGCCCGTCCACGCCATCACGCCCGGGCAGGCGGCCGTGGTGTACGACGGCGACCGTCTGCTGGGCGGAGGGTGGATCGAGTGAGGCAGCCATAGTAAAATGAGAAGGTAAACTGGAGTATGAACTGGAGTATGAAAGGGTCCGTACCATGATCGAGGCCAAGAAGGCCGTCAATGCGGCGAGTGACTACTTTCGGGAGGTCACCGGATACAACGGGAATGTAACCGTTGAGGAGATCGAGCTTGACGAGTCTGATGAGTACTGGTGGGTGACGCTGGGGTATATCGAGGACGATCGGCTATCAAGTCCGTTTGGCCGGGCCTTCAAGGCGTTCCGCGTGCGCGCCAGTGACGGGAAGGTGACTGCCATGAAGATCCGCAACGTGGCTGGATAGTATATTTAGGGGGCTGGTCTTGCAGGTTCCACTGACGGTTGTTCTTGATACGAATGTTCTTCTGTTGTTCTTGGTGGGAGAGACCGATCCGCAACTCATCCCCGGCATCCGACGGCTGAGTCGATATACCATCGACGCGTACTGGGCTTTGAAGCACAGACTTGATAGGAGGAGCCGGCTTGTCATCACCCCTCATGTGTTGGCGGAGCTCTCGAACCTGTCTTTTCAAGATTTCACTGGCGACTTGCGGAGGCGGTATCTGCACATCGTTCGTCGTGTTCTGTCTGATTTCATCGAGGCGGCCGTCAGCAAAGACACCATCCTCCGTCACCCACTGCTGGAGAAGGTTGGCGTAACGGACGTGTCGCTCGCCGAGGCAGGGGCAAAGCCGAACACCGTCGTGGTGACGGATGACTTCAGGGCAGCCGGGCTGCTGCAAAAGCAGGGTTGCAGGGTTTGGAACACCAACTGGATGCTGGGGCGGATGTATCTTGATGACGAGTAACTCTCCGCGCGTATTAGCGGTTCATCCCGGGGCGCTGGGTGACGTGGTACTGTTCGGGCGACTGATGGAGCGGCTCGTCGGCCGGGCGACGCTCATCGCCGGCGGGCAGAAGGCGGACCTGCTTGGGGCGCTGGGGGTGGTGTCCGATGCGATGGACTTCGATTCGCTTCCGATCTCGGAGATCTTCACGGACACGCCGCTGGAGCAGTGCGCGCTGCCGAGGTGGTTGGGCGAGCACGACCTGCTGATCAGTTGCTTCGGCGACGGCGCGTCGGCCGACGGACAACGGCTGGCGGGGGCGGCCAGGGTCGAGCGGGCCAGCTTCCTGCCCATTCGCCCGCCGGAGGGGTTCGACGGTCACCTTCTGGCGCTTTGGGCACACCTGCTGGGAATGGACGCCCCGGCGCTGGATCCGCCCGGTTGGGTCGTCCCGCCTGCGTTGAGGCGGTCGGCTGACGAGATGCTCTCCGCCGCCGGCGTCGTCGGCGCGGGCGAAGCTGTCCTGCTGCATCCGGGCAGCGGGTCGGCTGAGAAGAACTGGCCCATCGAGCGGTATGTCGCACTGGCCGAGGCGCTCCGTTCGGTCGGCTGGGAGGTATGGTGGTCGCTGGGACCCGTGGAGCGCGAGCAGGGAATGGACCGTGCGCTGCAGGATCGCGGCGCACCGGGAACGCTCCTGGGGCCGATGACGCTGGGCGAATTGGCCGGCGTGCTGGCTGCTTCGGAGGTCGTGGTCGGCAACGACTCGGGTGTATCGCACCTGGCCGCTGCCATCGGCAGGCGGACCGTGAGCCTGTTCGGGCCCGCCGGCAACGCGGACCACTTCCGTCCGATCGGGCCGGCTGTGACGGTGCTGGAGGCCGACTCGCTGGAGGACATTGCCCCCGGTGACGTTCTGGAGCGGGTGAGTCAGCCGTAGAATCGCGGGCTGTGAGGTCGCACTTGGGCGGGTTCTCACTTTCGCTCGCGTCGGCGTTGGATACAATAACGCCATGCAGATCCGAACGAAAATCGTTGCCACCATCGGGCCGGCCAGCGGCACGCCCGACCGCCTGGGCGAGTTGGCCCGGGCCGGCGTGGACACGTTCCGCGTGAACTTCTCCCACGGAACGCCCGAGCAGCGGCAGGGCTTTCTCGACGCCATCCGGCAGGTCGAACGTGAGTTGGGCGAGCCCCTGGCGGTGATGGCCGACCTGTGCGGCCCGAAGATTCGCGTCGGTCCGGTCGGTGGCGGGTCGGTCCTGCTGGTCGAGGGGCAGAAGCTCATCATCCAGCGCGAGCCGGTGGAAGGGTCGGCTGAGCGGATCTCCACGACGCTGCCGGAACTCGTGGACGAAGCGGACCCCGGCGAGACCATTCTCATCAACGACGGGCAGATCAAGCTCGTGGTCGATCGCGTGAACCCGCCCGACGAGATCGTCACCCGCGTCGAGCGAAGCGGTGTGCTCTCCAGCGGAAAGGGCGTGAACCTGCCTCACACGAATCTCACGCTCTCGGCGCTGACGGAGAAAGACCGCAGCGATGCCGCGTGGATCGCCCAGCGGGATTTCGACTTCGTCGCGTTGTCGTTCGTGCGGTCGGCCGACGACGTCGACACGCTCCGCGAGCTGCTGGAGCGCGACGGGTGCGACGCCCACATCATCGCCAAGATCGAAAAGCCTCAGGCGCTGGACCACATCGAGGAGATTCTCCAGGCCGTTGACGGAGTGATGGTGGCGCGGGGCGATCTCGGCGTGGAGATCGATCTGCCCTCGGTGCCCGTCGCCCAGAAGCGGATCGCGCTGCTGGCCCAGCAGGCCGGCAAGCCGTGCATTATCGCCACGCAGATGCTCGAAAGCATGACGCACTCGGCCGTTCCCACGCGGGCGGAGGTCTCGGACGTCGCCAACGCCGTGCTGGATCACGCCGACGCGGTGATGCTCTCGGGCGAGACGGCCGTCGGCGATTATCCCGTCGAGACGGTCGCCATGATGAACCGCATCGTCGCCGAGGTGCAGGCCTACCACGACGAGCTGTGTCAGACGCCCCCGGCCCGGCTGGCAAGGTTGCCGATTGCCGCTGCCGTCGCCGGCGGAGTGAAGGGCATCCTCAACGAAGAGGAAATCGCGGCCGTCTGCGTGTTCACCGCGACCGGGGCCACCGCGCGGGCACTGGCGAAGTCACGCCTGGCCAGGCCAATTCTGGCGATCTCGCCTTCGCAGCGATCGGTGCGGCGGATGTGCCTTTACTACGGCGTACAGGCCCGACAGGCCGACGCCCCCGAGCACACCCGTGAGGTGCTGGCGCTGTTCGAGCGGTTTGCCAAGGACCTCGGAATCGCCTCCGCCGGTGAGAAGCTCGTGGTGGTTTCCGGCCGACCGATCGGTCAGCCGGGCGCTGCCAACACCATCGTCGTGCATACCGTCTCCTGACGGGCGGGGCGGCACTTAGCCGATCGGCACGAAGCGCAGCTCGTCGTCCCGCGTATCCAGCCAGGCGCAGCTGGGCTCGAGTCCTCCGCGCGGATGGTGCAGCGCGCCGGGGTTGATCACCCGCACCTCACCTGCGCGATCGTCCCGTCGGCGGTGCGTGTGGCCGTGGGCGACGTAGGGGAACTGTCCGCCGTCGATGAGTTCATCGAGCAGGCCCGAGAGATGGCCATGGGTTGCTGCCAGGTGCTTTCCGTCGGCAAGCGGTACGGTGACGAAGTTGGTGGCGTAGGTAACACGACCCCGCCGGGCGGCTGTGGAAAGGTCGCCCATCGCGCGGTCCATGTTGCCCGCGACGAGATACGTCTTCGCCTCCGCCCCGGCCAGCAGGTCCAGGCACTGCCGCGAGCAGAGGTCGCCACAGTGGACCAGCGCGGCGATGCCGATTTCGCTCAGCGCATCGATGGCGGCGGCCAGTCGTCTGGCGTTCCCGTGTGTGTCCGATACAATACCGATATTCACAGTCTTTCCGCTCCTGCAGGACGAAACGAATCCTCCGAGGACGGTAGCATAGCACAGTCTCCTTCAGAAAGAGAACCCCATGAACCTGCTTGCGATCCTTGTCACCTCGCTTTTCTGCCTTGTCGCCGTCGCCTCGGCCCAAGGCCCGCAAACACCCTCAGCCGACGGAGTTCTCAAGACGCTCCGCGACGATCGCCCCCGATTGCTGCTCACCGATGACCGCCTGGCTGAGCTCAGGAAGCTCGCCAGGACCGACCCGCTTCTGCGGAAGCTCGTAGCCCATAACACTGCCCAGGCCGATAAGCTCCTCGAAGCGAAGGTGCTCAAACGGGTGCTCAAGGGCCCGCGATTGCTGGGCGTCAGCAGGGATCTTGTGGAGCGGGTCTACACGCTGGGGGTCGCGTATCGTTGGACGGGCAAGGAGAAGTACGCCCACGCGCTGCGGCGCAACCTGCTGGCGGTGTGCGGGTTCAGCGACTGGAACCCGTCGCACTTCCTGGACGTCGCGGAGATGGCCCACGGTGTGGGCGTCGGGTACGACTGGATCTACGAAACGCTCAGCGACGCCGACAGAAAGACGATTCGCGAAGGACTCATCAAGCACGGGATGCGCCCTGGCCGGCGTGGCCTGCAGTTGCGGAACGGCAAGCCCCGCGCCTGGTGGGCCCGCAGCGAGCACAACTGGAACCAGGTCTGCCTCGGCGGGCTCAGCGTGGGCGCCCTGGCGATCGCCTCGGAAGACCCCAGCCATGCCAGGCGCATTGTCCCGCGGGCGGTCGAGTTCATGCCCAATGCGCTGAAGCACTACGCCCCGGATGGAGCCTGGGGCGAAGGCGTGAGCTACTGGGCCTACGCCACACGATACACCGCCTACGGGTTGGGGGCGATGCACACGGCACTGGGGACGGACTTCGGCCTCTCGGAGATCGACGGGCTCGCCGAGGCGGGTACGTTTCCTTTGGCGATGACGGGCCCGTCGGGAATGTATCTGAACTTCGCGGACATCGGGGAACGGTCGCGCCTGAGCGATCAGCCCTGCCTGTACTGGCTCGCGCGGACCTACGACAAACCCATGTACGCCTGGGGCCAATCGAGGCTCATTGCCGACGGGAAAGGCAAGCCGCAGAACATCGTGTGGTACACGCCGGCCCCGAAGAAGAAGCCCACGCTCAAGCTGGACTGGCGGTTCGGCGGGCCGGT
Source organism: uncultured Planctomycetaceae bacterium (assembly GCA_964646915.1). Classification (GTDB taxonomy): domain Bacteria; phylum Planctomycetota; class Phycisphaerae; order SM23-33; family SM23-33; genus CAZFPT01. The sequence goes on from CAZYIH010000020.1 coordinate 9,547, forward strand.
TGAGGTGGCTACGTTCCGAAGCGACTGGGACGACCCGAACGCATTGTGGCTGGGCGTGAAGGCGGGGTACAACCAAGTCAATCACGGCCATCTGGACCTGGGAAACTTCGAGATCGAAGCGCTCGGCGTGCGCTGGGCGAGGGACCTGGGCAAAGACGATTACAACCTGCCCGGCTACTGGGACCGCAAGCGAGGCGGTACGCGGTGGCGATACTATCGGCTGAATTCGCTCAGCCACAACGTCATCACCCTGGACGCCAACAGTCAGGATCCCCATGCGACCTCGACGATGACCGGCTTCCACAGCGACAAACATCGCGGCCTGGCGGTGATCGCGATGAAGGGGTTGTTCCCGGGACGATGCGAGACGGCCAAGCGGGGAACGCTGCTGGACCGCGCGTCCGGTCGGTTCGTGGTGCAGGACGAGATGCAGCTCAAGCGGGCGTGCGAGGTCGCCTGGGGCATGACGACGGACGCGAAGATTGAGCTCAACGGCGACGTGGCGATCCTCCACCAGGACGGGCAACGGCTGGCGGCACGGATCCTCTCGCCCGATGGTCTGACGTTCTCCACCGAGTCGGCCGTCCAGAAGAAACCGCAGAAGTCCAACCGTGGCACAGGTCGGTTGATGATACGGACCAAGGCGGATAAAGGTCCGCTTCGGCTGGTCGTGGAGTTCGTGCCTCTCAAGGGCAGCCGGAAGAAGCTGCCTGAGGCCCCTCCGGTACGCCCGCTGAGCAAGTGGACCGCTGAGAAAGTCAGCGACTAAAAGCGACTCGCCGGTTGGCGGGCGTGGGTCATCGACTTGCGACAGGTGCCCCGGCCGATCGCGTCACGAGTCGTCGGCCGGCGTTGGGTTGCATCGGTTCGATCGCGGCCTGTTCGATGAGTTCATCGGTCGGGCAAGGCCGGCGCAGAGGCAGGCGGGCGTCGTACCACGCCGCGACCGGTCTCCATCCGCCGTCGGGCAGGCGAACGGGGCGCGAGTCCGAGGTGCCCAAGCGGGCCGGGTCCATCTGTTCCAGGACGGCGGCGACTCGATCCCGCTGGTCGTGGGCGTCGCGGAGGGAGTGGAGGCATTGGTTGGCGTATCGGCTGTGCCCGCCGGGGACGAGTTGTTGCTCGTAGGCGGCGGCGAGCCGGTCGCGCTGCGTGGAGACTGCCCCGTCCATCTCGCCCAACAGCGTCTCGAACGCCCGGCGCGAGTCGGCGTCGTTGCGGATCTCCCAGCCGTCTTTGCCGAGGGCCCGGACCGACGCGCCGTTCTTCTTCAACTCGGGGATCAGCGCTGTCAGTTGCTGATCGTGCACGACAACCACCAGCGTGCTCTGGGTCGACAGATTCGAATGGCAGGCCGACAGGCAAAGGCACGCCAGCAGCATCGCCGCGACAAGCGCAGTCCGGGACAGGTGATACGACATGGTTACCCTCTCTTGTTGTGCAGCGGATTTTCTCCGGGGCGGATCCCTCCGATCGGCCCGTTCTGTGTATCGGCCGATTCGCTTTGGACCTTCTGCAAGCCGGGCGATCAACCCCGCAAATGTCTCTGCGGCGCACAAGAAAGTGTGCCGACCGGCGGGTCGACACGCTTGGGAAAACGGTGGGGTTTTCTCCGTGCCTCAGGACTCCATCTCAGCGAGGACCTCATCGGGCAGGTCGAAGTTGGCGTGCACTTTCTGCACATCGTCGTGGTCTTCGAGCTCTTCCATGAGGCGGAGGACCTTGCGGGCCTGGTCGCCCTCGACGGCGATGGTGTTGTTGGGGACCATCGCCAGCTCGGCGGCGTCGGGCTCGATGTTTGCTGCCTCCAGAGCTTCCCTGGTGGCGCTGAAGGCCGAGGGCGAACAGAGAATCTCGAACACGTCGCCATCGCGTTGTACGTCGTCGGCGCCGCCTTCCAGGGCGATCTCCATGAGCGTGTCCTCGTCGGCCTTGTCTGCCGAGACGACGAACGTGCCCTTCTGCTCGAACATCCAGGCGACGCAGTTGGTCGCGCCGAGCTGTCCGCCGGACTTTTCGAAGATTTTGCGCATCTCGGGGGCGGTGCGGTTCCGGTTGTCCGAGAGGCAGTCGATGATGAACGCCACCCCGCCCGGGCCATAGCCCTCGTAGACGACTTCTTCGTAGCTTTCGCCTTCGAGGTCGCCGGTGCCCTTTTTGACGGCCTTTTCGATGGTGTCCTTGGGCATGTTGACCGCTTTGGCCTCGTCGATGGCGTAGCGGAGGGTGAGGTTCATGTCCGGGTCACCCCCGCCGCTGCGGGCGGCCACGATGATCGCCCGGGCGCACTTGCTCCACCTCTTGCCTCGTGCGGCGTCGTTGCGGGCCTTCTTATGCTTGATGTTCGCCCATTTACTGTGTCCAGCCATGTCCGTGGTATCTCCGGTTGATGGGGCAGCAGAGCCCCGGGCTTGCGTCGGGTTCACTCCAGGTACAGAGCACTATTCTACCGGAGACTCCTCCGTTTGCGAAGAGGGTTTGACGCCCTCTCCCAGCGGGGCCAGTTTCGGCTGGCGTCCTTCCTTGAGGGCCACCAGCTTCGCCTCGGCCCGGATGATGACGTCTTTGACCTCGTTGGAGCGTTGCTTGATCTCCATGCCCAGACGGGCGGCGTTGCTCCACAGGGCCCGGGCCCGTTGCTTCCAGCCCAAACGGTACATCACGTCTCCGGCGTGATCGAAAATCACCGGGTGTGCTGCTGTCGGGTCGTTCGCATCGGCAAAGGCCTGATCCTCCAGGATCCGCTGGAACTGCTCGCCGGCAGCGGAGAATTTTCCCTGCTTGTAGAGCACCCAGCCCAGCGAGTCCAGAAAGGCGGTCGTGCCGGGCCGGGTCTGCAGGGCCCGACGGATCATCTGCTCGGCCTTGGGGAGGTTCTGTCCCGTGGTGGCGTAGACGTAGCCCAGGTCGTTGTTGATGCCCGGGTCCTGGCGGTCCATGCTGTAGATCTGCTCGAGGACGGAGATCTGGTCCTTCTGGCGATTCAGCTCGCTCAACGCCAGGGCTTTGTATCGCATCAGGGCGACGTCACGCGGATGCTTCTTGAGGTAGGCCTCCGCCTTGGTCAGGGCGGCCTTGTTCTCACCGGCCGACACCAACGCCACCACGTGCGTCACCCGCGACCAGTGCAGCGTCTGGGCCTCGCCGCGTGAGGGCGTCGCCAGGTCGGTGGGCACCTTGATGCTCTTGACCCACTCGCCCAGGAGCTTGGCGGCGTCGGCGTATTGTTCGGCGTCCTGCAGGGCGGCCACCAGCGCCTGTCGCGGCGCGAGGGCGGCGGGGGAATTCTCGATCCAGCTCTGGGCGTAGGCGCGGGCCTTCTTGAGGTCGTCCGCCTCGCCCCAGCAGAGAATCTTCATGGTCCGCAGGTGCTCGACGGCGGCGTCTGTCTTTCCGTCGATCCAGCCATCCATGAGCTTCTGGGCCCGATCGTACTGCTCGTGTTCCATCAGCAAGGCAGCCGAGAGACGCTGCACGTAGCGGCGGCGTTCCAGCAACTCCAGCCCGTCGTCGGTTTCCGCGGCCCGGGCGGTGAGCTCCTTGACCCATTCCTTGACCTCTCCGGCGAGCTTGCCGTACTCACCGGCTTCGGCGTGGATGCGAAGGCGCTGGGAGCGAAGCGTCTCGGTGTCGGCGGTGGGGTCGCTTTTGAGACGGTCGGCGATCATCGCCATCGCCGCGTCGTACTTCTTCGCCTTGCCGAGCAGTTCGACGGCCCGCCAGAAGTACCAGCGTTTCAGGGCGGAGCTGTCCTGGGCGTCCTTCTCGGCGTCGTACCATTGGCCGGCGTGCTGGGCGGCGATGGCGTAATGTTCGCCTCGCTCCCAGATGTCCAGCAGCATCCGCCGCAGGATCAGGTCGTTGGGGTCATACGTGCGGGTCGCCTGGATCGCCTCGGCGGCAGGGTCGAACCGCCGGAGCTTGACCAGGGCGGCAGCATAGGACATCGCTGCCGGCCGGACTGCGTGCGTCCGGCGGAACAGCGCGCCCCACTGCTTCGCGGCGGGCTCGTGCTGTCCGACCTCGCCGTAGAGATACGCCAGCAGTTCGCGGGCCGGTTCGTAATCCGGGTGGTTCCGCACGATGGTGGAGATTTCCGTCTCCATCCGTTCGAAGACATCCTTGGGGAGCATCCCGCCAAAGCCCACCAGCTCCTCGCGCAGGGCCAGGCTGCGGACGCGGACGTCGTTTCCCAGAGCGAGTTTGAGGTCCTTCATCAATTCGTCGAAACGCTCGTCGTTCCTCTGGGCCATCGCCAGGCGGGCCTGCATGAGCTTGCCCTCGGCCGGCGGCGCGAGTCGCTGGGTGGCGCGGGAGGCGATGGCTTCGGCTTCGGCGAAACGGCGGGTCTGGAAGTAGCTCTCGAAGAGGGCGTTGTACAGTCTCGCGTCGCGCGGGGCCTTGAGGAGCGTTTCCAGCAATGTGCGACGGGCGCGGGTCGTCTGGGCTCGACGCTCCAGGATGTCGGCCTGCAGCAGGACGGCCGGCACGTAGGCGTCGTCGAGCTTGCGGGCTTCGGCGAGCGTCTCCAGCGCGGTGGCCGGTTGGTACCGGGCCAACTGGATCCGCGCCCGGACGGTCAGCAGCATCGCCGAGGGGGCCTTGGCGGCGACGGACTTCAGCTGCGCGTCGAGCCGGCGGAGGCGGTCGGCGTCGCCGCTGGCCAGGGCATCATTGGCGAGGGCGGCGTAGGCGGGGGAAAAATCGGGGTCGGCCTGGAGAGCGGCCTGGTGGAGCTTGCGCGAGAGCGCATCGGCACCCTTGGCGGCAGCCAGCTTGGCGACGGCGTACCGCTGTCCGGCCGTGGAGCTCTTGTCCTTCAATGTGGCGGTGGCCACCTGGCGGGCGTCGGCCTGCGAATAGGCAGCCGAGATGCGACGCAGCACCGCCGAGAGGTTGTCGGCCTGCGAGGGAGCGGCATTGTACACCGTGCCCAGCAGGTTCAGGGCGGCGGTGGCCTTCTTCCGCCGGAGGTACAGATCCGCCAGTTCCTCAGCGGCCGACGTGCTGGCGGGGTTGGCTTGGACGATCGTTTCGAGGATGGTGGCGGCGTCGTCGAGGTTTCCCATCGTCTGGGCGGCACGGGCGAGGGTGAGGCCGATCTGGCGATCGAACCGTTTCTTCGTGGTCGCGCGCCACAGCCGAAGTGGCATGTCCCGGTCGTCGGAGGCGATGGCGAGCTGCCGGGCCAGCGGCAGCACGTACGTTCGCAGGGTTCGTTCGGTGAGGAGGCTTACGAGCACATCCTCCGCCTTGTCGAACTGTTTGTCGGCCCGGTAGGCCTTCAGCATCGCAATCACCGTGTCGGCGTCGTCGCGGTTGCGGCGATGGGCGCGGGCCAGAAGTTTGGCAGCCTGGCCTGGCTTGCGGAGGCGTAGCAGCAGGAGACCCCGTTTCTTGAGCAGTTGCTCGGGATGCGTCACCAGTTCCCGCAGGGATTCCCGCGTGGCGTGGACGGTTCCATGCTCGACCAGCCATCGCTCGAGCTTGGTGTAGGCCTCCAGCGACGCCTGCCAGTAGCCCTGGCTCTCCAGCAGGTCGGCTGCCTGGTGCAGCGCATGGGCGGCCAGGGGAGCGTTGGGCTCGGCAGCGGCGGTGTGCAGGGCGGTGCGGTAGTGCAGCAGGGCCTTTTCGGGTTGTTCCTGTTTCTGCAGCAGGTCCGCGAGCGTCACCTGCAGGGCGATGTCATTGGGAGCGACCTCGGCGGCGGCTTCGTAGTTGTCGATGGCTTTGCCCCAGTTGGGCAGCCGGGTGTAGGCAGCGGCGAGCTTTTTGAGGACATTGACGTTCTGACGGTCGAAGCCTTTGACGCGTTCGAGGCGGTTGATCGCACGCGGGGTGTTGTTTTCGTCCAGTGCTTCGTCGGCCTGTTTGAGCACGCGCTTGGCCGGGCCGGGAAGCTCTCGCTGTTTCTTGTTGGTCAGCGCGGGGATGTTCGGGTCGAGCTGGTCGAGCGAGAGGGTGGCCTTCCTGGCCAGCGGAGGGGGTGTAGGAGCGGCGACGGCTTCGACGGGCTGGTTCGCGTCGTCGTCGGCCGGCGCATTGGCGTCGGGGAGGGCGACGTTGGCGTCGGTCGCGGAAGTGGCGGCTGCGGCGTTATCGTTCGTCCGGGGACCGCATCCCAGGAACGTCACTGCGAGGAACGCCAGGAGCAGGGCCGTGAGATTGGACGTGTTTGGATGTCGTCTATGCACTATGGAATCACCTTGTTGAGTGGATACGTAATGATGCCGGTCGCGCCGGCCCGCTTCAGCTCGGGCGTGAGCGTTCGCTCGGTCTTTTCGTCGACGATCACTTCCAGCGCGACCCAGTCGGCTTCGGCCAACTCCGATATGGTTGGACTCTTTTCGGAGGGGAGAAGTTTCGTAATGCTGTCGAGTTTTTCGCGCGGAGCGTTCATCTTGAGCCCCACCTTGCCGCGCGCGGAGATCGCGCCGATGAGCTGCTGGGCGAGGTCTTCGATCTTGCGTCGTTTCCAGTCGTTGTTCCAGGTGTCCTTGTTGGCCACCAGCCGGGGCGTGGAACTCAGCAGCGTGTCGATCACGCGGAGCTTGTTGGCCCGCAGCGACGAGCCGGTCTCCGTGACGTCCACGATCGCGTCGATCAGGCGGGCCTTGACCTCGGTGGCGCCCCAGCTGAACTCGATCTTCACGTCGATGCCCTTGTCCTCGAAGTACTTGCGGGTTACGCCGGTCAGCTCGGTGGCGATGATCCCACCCTGGAGATCCTCGGGCTTGTGGATGTCGCTCTCTTCGGGGACAGCCAGCACCCAGCGGGCGGGCTTGGCCTCGCGTTTGGAATAGACCATCTCGCAGACTTCAACCACATCCGAACCGTTCTCGCGGATCCAGTCGTAGCCGGTCAGACCGACGTCGATCACGCCGTCTTCGACGTAGCGGCTCATCTCCTGGGCGCGGAACATGATTGCCGACATCTCGTCGTCGTCGATGGTGGGGAAGTAGCTCCGCGACGGAACGCGGATCGACCAGCCGGCGCGGTCAAAGAGGTCCAGCGTGCTCTCCTGCAGCGAGCCCTTGGGGATACCCAGTACGAGTTTGTCATCCGGGGTCTTGGTCGTCATGGTGCTTTCTTGCGTGGGTTGCGTATTCTGTTCACTTGGTCGGGGCAGGCGGGTGACCTGCCATGCTGTCTTCCGTCATTCGCCACGGGGCCGAGCTGATCGGTCTGTCTCGCGCTGCGCTCGCTCGAAATGACACCGGCGCGGCGTGCTGTTTCGAGCTCCCTGCTTGGATGTCCCGCCGGTCGGTCGGAGCCCCGCCGTTCGTGCATCACGTGGAGCGATTGCTACTTCTTGTTCTTCTTCGCGGACTTCTTACGGCTGGTCTTCTTCGTCGACTTCTTGCCGGTCTTCTTGTTGCCGGCGGTTTTCTTGCCGGTCTTTTTGGTCTTCTTCCTGCTCTTGCCGGCTGACTGTTTCGAGGCCTTCTTGGAGGACTTCGTACGGCTGGCCTTTTTCGTGGTCTTCTTGCCGGCCTTGCCGGCAGTTTTCTTGCTCTTGCCGGCCGACCGTTTTTTGGCTTTCTTCTTCTTGGTGGTCTTGTTGCTCGTTTTCGTGGCGGTCTTCTTGTCGGCCTGCTTCTCGGAGTCCAGATCGGACTTTTTGCGTGTCACGGTGGTTTTGCTGGCGGAGCGTTCGGCGGCGGCCTTCTTTTCGGCGGCTTTCTTGGCGGCCTTGGCGCGGGCCTTGGCTTTGCGGGCTTCGTCCTCGGCCTGCAGTTTGGCGCGGGCCTGCTCCTCGGCGTTCTGGCGGGCCTGGGCGGCTTCGATCGCCTGCTGCTCGGCGAGTTCCTTGCGCTCTTCGCCCTCGCCCTCGCGGCTTTTCTCAAGGGTTTTGGCGTTCTCCTTGACCCACTGGCGGAAGTACTCGTGGGCCTGCAGGGCGTTCTTCTGGGAGATCACCCGTTCGAGGAACCCCTGCACGTCCGGGATGTCGCTGCCGGGATGGATGTACCCCTCAATCTCCAGCAGGTCGCGCAGGTCCTCGTCGACCGGAATCGCATGGCCGTCGAAGCCGACCAGCACCATCAGTGCGGCGGCATACGGCGTGAGCCCGATCTCTTCGAGATGCCGCCGCAGGTCGCGCTTGGTCATCTCTTCCATATAGGTGAGGTTGATCTCGTTGCGTCGGATGAAGACCGACTGCATCACGCTCGAGAGCATCCGGGCCTTGAGCTTGGCGTAGGGGAAGTCCTTACCGATGACCTCCACCAGCTCGCGGGGCAGGGCGACGCGGACCTCGTTGAAGTCCACGAACGCCTCGCGCAGGGCGTCCATCGCCTCGTCCACACGCTTCCGGGGAACATTGCTCTCCAGCACCGAGCGGATCAGCAGCTCCAGCGAGTCGACCTCGTCGGGCTTGTCCACCTTCAGCTTGCAGGCGTCGGTGAGGAGCTTTTTGAGCTTCTTCTCGTACTGCGTGGCGTTCTTCATCGAGCGTTGTCCTATGCCGGGTGAGAATCATCTCCGTCGCCGCCGGTTTCGGGGGTCTCGGAGGGAGTGTCGGGAGTATCGTCCTCTTTCTGACGGATCTCGGCCATCGCCTCGTCGATCAGGCGGTAGGTCTCGAGGGTCTTCTTGAATTGCTCATCCAGCTCGAACATCAGCGACGGGGTGTGGCGAATCCGCAACTGTCGGCCGACCTGCTCCTGGAAGTAGCCCTTGGCGTGACGCAGGGCGTTGATGGTGAGCTTCTGGTTGGCCGGTTCGTCCATCACCGAGACATAGACGCGTGCGTCGACGAGTTCTTCGTCGATTTCCACGCGCGTCACGCTGGTCCGGGCCGGGTCCACCCGCGGATCCGACAGCTTGCCGAGAATGGCTTCGCTGACGATCTGGCGGATGACGTTGGCAACTCGTTGTGTTCGTCGACTCATGGTTTGCTGTCTGTTTGTCCGCCGATGGGGCGGTCAGAAAAACTCGATTTCGCTGTCGGTCAGGACCATCTCGCGGTGCATCGCGCCGCGGTTGACAATCCGCTGCAGGGAGCTTTCCAGGACGCGCCGGTCGTTGGCGACCATCGCCACGGCCAGCACCGCCGACCGGTAGGTATCCAAGTCCGCCACCTCGGCAATGGAGGCATTAAACCGGTTGCGCGTACGATCCTTGAAGCTCTTGATGAAGCGGCGCTTGTCCTTGAGGCTGCGGGCTCCGGGAACCCGAAACTCCAGGTGCGCCACGCCAACGATGGTTGCCATGATCCCGCTTTCCCAGCGTGGGGCGGTTCGTGTCGGCTACAGCGTCCGGGCCCCCTCCACCTGCCGGTAGAATTCCAGAATGTCGCCTTCCTTGACGTCGTCGAACCGGGCGACCTTCAGGCCGCATTCCATCCCGGAGCGGACCTCGCGGACGTCGTCCTTGAACCGCTTGAGGCTGTCCAGCTCCCGGCTGTCTTCGATCACGACGTTGTTTCGCGTGATGCGAACCTTCGCATTGCGGCTGACTGTCCCGTCGGTGACGATACATCCGGCAATGTTGCCGTGGCGCGAGCTCTTGAAGACCTGGCGGATTTCCGCCCGTCCGAGGGTTTCCTCGCGGACTTCCGGGGCGAGTCCTTCTTCCAGAACGCGCCGGATGTCTTCGGTAATGTCGTAGATCACACGGTAGGTGCGGATCTCCACGCCGGCGGCTTCGGCGGCCTTGCGGGCGGCGGCGTCGGCAACGACGTTGAACCCGATGATGATCGCGTCGGACGCTTCGGCCAGTGTGACGTCGCCGGTGGTCACGCCACCGACGCCCTGGTGAATCACCGAGACGCGAACCTCGTCGCTGTTGAGCTGCGTGACCGCCCCGACGACCGCTTCGGTCGTGCCCTGCACGTCGGTCTTGATGATGAGGTTCACCTCGCTCAGATCGCCGGTGTCCATGCGGGACAGCAGGCTCTCCAGGCTGCGGCCGGGCTTGGCCTTGAGCTGACGCTCACGCTGGGCGTCGCGGCGGTCCCCGGCGATCTGCCGGGCCTGGTCGACGCTGTCGGCGACGTAGAACTTGTCGCCGGCCTCGGGAACCTCGTCCAATCCCGAGAGCACGATGGGGGTGGCCGGTCCGGCCTCTTCGATGGGGTTGCCCATCGGATCGGTCATGGCCCGGGCTCGGCCGTAGCTTCGCCCGGCGACCACGTCGTCGCCCACGCGCATCGTTCCGTTCATCACCAGCATCCGCGCGACCACGCCGCGCGAGGGGTCCATCTCGGCCTCGATGACATACCCGCTGGCCGGGGCGTCCTTCTCGGCTTTGAGTTCGAGCAGCTCGGCTTCGAGGCTGAGCGTTTCCACCAGCGTGTCGATGCCTTCCCCGCTCATCGCCGAGGTGTGAATCACTTCCGTATCGCCGCCCCACTCCTGGGGCTGGAGGTCGTGCTCGGCGAGCTGACCCAGCGCCCGGTTGACGTTGGCGTTGGGTACGTCGATCTTGTTCATCGCCACGACGATCGGAACGCCGGCCGCCTTGGCGTGGGAAATGGCTTCTATGGTCTGGGGCATCACGCCGTCATCGGCGGCGACCACCAACACCACCACGTCGGTCATGTTGGCTCCCCGGGCGCGCATCGCCGTGAAGGCCTCGTGGCCGGGCGTGTCCAGGAACACCACGTGCGAGTCGCCCCGGTCGTAGCGGTAGGCACCCATGTGCTGGGTAATGCCCCCCGCCTCGCCGTCGGCGACGGTGGTCTTGCGGATGTAGTCCAGCAGCGACGTTTTCCCGTGGTCGACATGACCCAGGAACGTCACCACCGGTGCGCGGCGTGTCTGCTCGCCGGTTTCGCGGGCTTCGAATTGCTCGATGAGTTCGTCCTCCGCCGATACCTGTTTCTTGACGACCAGCTCGACGTCGTAGTCGAGCATGATCTCCTGGGCCTTGGCCGGCTCGATCACCTGGTTGACCGTGGCCAACATACCATCGGCCATCAACTGCCGAATGATATGCGCCGACTTGATGCCTGTGGCGGCCGAGAGGTCCTTGATGGTGAAGGGCTCTTCAATCTCGACCTTGCCGGTCTTGATCTGCGGTCCCTGGGCGCCCTGACCTCGTCCGACGCTCGCGCGATGACGACGCAGGCCCGAGCCTGCCGCCGCAAGTCGCTGCGACCGCTCGATGAGGTCCTGGTTCCGCCATTCCTTGAGCTTCTCGCCGCTGCCGCTCTCGGCAGTGCGTCCCTTGCGGCGGGGTGATCGGCGGGTCTTCTTGCCCTTGCCGCCCTTGCGGTCATCTTCGCTGCCGGCTGACCCTGCGCCGGCGGCGCGCGACATTCCGCGTCGGACCGTCGGGGCTGGCGTGCTCGGAGCGCCTCGGCCGCCCGGGGCTCCCCGTCCTCCCTGGCCCGGCCGCGGGCGACCCTTGGGCGTGGGGCGACGGACGAAATCGGGCTTCTCCACGCGGACCACGCGCGGGCCTTTCAGCGTGGCGGGCTTGGGAACCACCTGCGGACCGGCAGGGGCGGGGGGTTTCGCTTCCTCTTCCTCGGCTTCCTCGGCTTCCTCGGCAGCCTGCTCAGCCTCCTCGGGCGCCTCGGGCGGCTGGGGGGACTCCGCCTCAGCGGGGGCCTCTTCCTTCTCGGCTGCGACGGCGGGAGCTTCCTCGACTTCGGTTTCCGCTGCCGGGGCGGCGGCGGGCTTGTGTTCTTCCTCCACCACCGGTTCGGGTTCGTCAGCGGGGGCGGGTTCTTCCTCGACGGCGGGCGGGGCGGGAGTTTCTTCCTCGACGGCGGGCTGCTCGCCCTTGACCTCGGCGGCTTCCTCTTCCGCGATCGGGGCGGTCGCCTCCTCGGGGGCTTCGGGTTCGCCCTCGGGTTCGGCTGGGGCGGGTTTCTCTTCGGCGGCCTCCTCGGCGGCAACGAGTTCCCCGGCCTTGGCGGCCTCTTCCGCTTCCTTCTTCTTGCGGCGTCGCTTCCGGGCGGCCTTGGCGCGCATCTCGTCCAGGTCGACGTGGTCGGTCGTCTCGATAGCCGTCGAGACCGAACCTTCCGAGAACCACTCGCGCACCGTCGCTTCCAGACCGGCCGACAGGGCGGTCATGTGGTTCTTGATGTCCAGGCCTTCCGCCCGGCACTTGGCCAGGATGTCCTTGCTCGTTACGCCGAGCTCTCGGGCCAGCTCAAATACACGCGTTGCCAAGTGAACCTCCTCGGTTCGGGTCGCTGGAGGGCAGCGCCTCCCATCCACTCGCGAGTCGATGGACGCTGCTCCGTCTCGTTTCTGTTCCGTCGCCCGCCCGGCGCCTACTCAGGTGCCTGGGTGGTCTCGGAACTGCCGTCGGCACGGTCGGTCTCCGTGACTTCCGGAGAGGACTGCTTCGACGGCTCGATCGCCGGTGGAACCGCATCCTGGGCGGTGTCCTCGGGCGATTCATTCTGCGGCTGTTCTGTCTGTTCCGTTGCTTCCGTTGCTTCCGTTGCTTCCGTTGCTGCGGTTGCCTGGACGTCCTGAGCTGGTTCGACCTGCTCGTCGGACG
>CAZYIH010000020.1:22111-25225 GCA_964646915.1 uncultured Planctomycetaceae bacterium
TCCGTTGCTGCGGTTGCCTGGACGTCCTGAGCTGGTTCGACCTGCTCGTCGGACGCATCGGCCGGGCTGGGCGTCTCGCCGGCGGCGGCCCCTTCGTCCGTTGTGGCGGCCTGGCCGGCAGCGGGGGCTTCCTGCTGGGTCTGCTGCTCCCGGCGGGCGGCTTCCTTGGCGGCGGCCTGCTGCTCGGCGACCCGACGGGCCTCCTGGGCACAATGCACCACCACCTTCTGGGCCAATGCACGCTCCATGCCCAGCTCGTTCACCAGCGGATCCGGGCCGACCTCCTCGACGTCCAGGACATTCACCATGCCCATCGCGACGACCTTGTCGATCATCGTCGAGTCCATCCCCTCGATCGCTCGGAGGGCCTTTTCCAGCGTGTCCAGCCCGGTGTTGAACTCGCCCGGGGTGAGAATGTCAATGTCCCAGCCGGTCAGCCTTGCCGCGAGACGAACGTTCTGGCCTCGCTTGCCGATCGCCAGGGAGAGCTGGTCGTCGGTAACCACCACCGTCGCACGCCCCAACTCGAAGCAAAGGGCGATCTCGGCGACCTCGGCCGGCTTGAGCGCGTTGGCAATCAGCATCTTCGAGGAGTCGTTCCATCGGACGATGTCGATCTTCTCGCCGCCCAGCTCATCGACGATGCTCCGGATTCGGCTGCCGCGGATGCCCACGCAGGCACCCACCGCGTCGACCTTGGAATCCACCGAATGGACAGCCACCTTCGTGCGGTAGCCTGCCTCGCGGGCCAATGCCTGAATCTGAATGATTCCCTCGCCCACCTCGGGCACTTCCAGCTCGAACAGCGCCCGGATAAAGTCCGGGTGCGAGCGGGAGAGAATGATTTTTACCTGGGCCGGGCTCTCGCGAACATCCAGCACCATCGCGCGGATTCGCTCGTCCGGGCGGTGCGAGTCGCCGGGGATCTGCTCGCTTTTGGGCAGAAACGCATCGGACCGGGGCAGTTCCACCACCAGCGAACCGCCTTCCCATCGGGCGATTTTGCCGGTGACGATCTGGCCGCGTTGTTCGAGGAACTCGTCGTAAAGGCTGCCCCGCTCGGCTTCGCGGATGCGCTGGATCATCACCTGCTTGGCGGTCTGGGCGGCGATCCGCCCGAGCGTGCGCATGGCCATCGGTTCCCCGTCGACCGAAGCGGAGATCTCGCCGTTTTCGCGATCGATATGGACCTCGACGTCCTCGGTGTCCGCGTTGGCTTTTCGAATGGCGGAAAACATCGCGGCTTCGAGGTCCTCGAAGAGCACCTCTTTGTCGATGTTTTTGTCGCGTGCCAAGGCGTCAACGATACGCAGCAGTTCCTGGTTCATTCGCGGTTCCTGTCTGTCAGTTGCCCTCGCGGGCACCGGGCCGATCCTGCCGGCGTCGGTCCATCAAAAAAAGTGGGTTCCATCGCCCACTTTCTCGCCCGTCACTGCACCGGTTTTCCTACAAGCCGTCATCCCCCGCCCGGCGGGGCGTTTGCCCCGACAAGCACGAGCGACCGCGCGGGAAATACGTGTGAGCGCCTCCCCTGCAGCGGACATTTGCCCGCTGTGGGAATGGCACCCGGGATGGTTCCACGCCTATGCACCGGCCTGGTCCCAGGTCGCTCTCACGTCGCGTCTCCCATCCTCGCGCGATGACAACTCATAGTACTCAATCCCGGCAGCGACGGCGTCCAGCGCCGGCGAAACCTGCCTGTCCTGATCCAAATCGACACGACCCGATGAGGTCCCGGCCGCTACGCCCGAAAACGGACGACCACGACAGCGATAACCTCCACTGGCTGCCTCGGCGCACGAAAAACCGCCCCAAGACGAGCCCTCGGGTCGCAAGTACGCAGTAAGATACGCCATTGAAACTGCCTGGGTCAATGAAAAAGACGAAAAGTGCAGATGGCGCGTGCGACACCCCCAACCCAAGCACAGAATGCGATCCGAACCAGCCGGGTTGCTCAGCTCGCTCAGGCTCGCTGCACAAACCCGGACACCCACTGTTGGGGCTCGCTGCACAAAGCCGGGCACCCACTGTTGAGGATCACCACGCAAATCCGAACACCCGCAACCTCGTCGCGGGCCGGATCATTCCCGCGGCAGGGAGGCGACCAATCTGTCGGGCCCGCCCGGGAGCCCCGTATCGTGCCGCCGTCGTGTCAGGCCATCAGCAACAACGCGACAAACGGGACAGCGTTGAAGACCAGCCAGAGCACCTTGAGCAAGCCGATGAAGGCATACATAGCCACGTTGAACTGCTCGCGCGTGAGAGGGTAGAAACGCCGGTGCATACGGTACACCCAGTCCTGGCCGATCGCGGTAAACAACCACGCCAGCAGCAGAAAGCCGCCGTTGATTATCGTGCACCACATCAGGAACGTCCGGAGGGATACAAGAGTCATACGAAACTCCTGTCGGGCTCGGGATAAGGGCGAAAAGACGCTCTGTCCATATAATTGCGCCAAGATCCATTATATCGCTCCGCGAGTCCCCGATTGCTCGGGAAACTCCCCGCCGCCAGCGGCTCTGCCATCATCCGGCCTCCCGGGCCAGCCGAGAGGCCAAAGCAGCCCCGCTGCGGCGACGCACGATCAGCTGGCACAGTTCGAGGTGATCCAGCGCGTCGCGGATGGAACTTCGGCTTGCCCGGCAGGACCGCGCCAACGCCAGCTCGCTCCTGCCGGCGTCGGCGTCCTGCTCGAGCATCACCAGGACCGAGGCGGCCAATCCGCCGCTGAACATGGCTCGATCAGTCAGCGACGGGTTGTTGGACATCACCCACGGCGCCGGGCGAATCGCGTCCTCATACAGACGTTCGGGCTTTCCCCACAGCCCCCAGGTCCTCCCGATGGCATCGGTCTGCGAGCGGGCCACTTCCGCCAGCGCCGGATTGTCGCGATAGGCGTCGAACAGGGGGATGGGAGTCTCGAGAGGGCGGCAGGCCTTGATGGCCAGGTTGAAGTGCCGGGTCCGCCCCGCCCGCTTCGCCGATGCAAGCACGTGCCCGAGAATCGCACTGACCTGCGGGGCCTCAAGCTCCCAGGCCATCGCCGCCAGACGATGACGGCAGACAAGACGGTGGTATCGCACCAGCCAGGAGACCGCCATCGCATGCAGCCGG
>CAZYIH010000021.1:0-25141 GCA_964646915.1 uncultured Planctomycetaceae bacterium
CGGCGCATAAAGCGGCCCCGGAGGCCGGGCGAGTCTCCAGGGCCAAGGGGCAATGGGCAGGTGCTGAGCGGGTGCAGGTGGGTGCAAGGTCAGCATCGCGGTTGCCAAACGAATGGCGCTGCAATACAACAGTAGGATATGGTTCGCCCGTCGGCCACTCGGCGAGGCGGCGAAAGCGAACATTTCCGAAAGGCGAAGCATGCGACGAACAACAGGGATGTTGATGATCGTGCTGGCGGCGGCATGCGTCACCGGCGGGTGCGCGTCTCACACCGAACCGGTCGTGGACGTCGGCCCGCGGACCGACGCCGAGCGGAACTTCCAGGCTGTCTGGGATGCCTCGCTGACGACGCTGCGCGCGTGGGGCTGGGAGATCGCCTACGCCGACCGACGGGCCGGGCGCATCGTAACCCAGCCGATGACCGGAAAGCAGTTCTGGGAGTTCTGGCGCGAGGATGCCGCCACCCACCACGGGGCCATGGAAAGCTCGCTGCAGACCATCTTCCGCCAGGCCCACGTAACCGTCCGTCAGCGGGAAAACGCCGAAGGTCAATACGCCGTCACCGCCTACGTCACCGAAACGCGATCGAACCGCCCTCAGCCACAACTGGAAGCCTCCTCCGAGGCGATCCTCATGTTCCGCGGCGGGGGCGTCTCGCCGGCCTGGATGGTGGATTATGGCCGGCACCGCGAGCAGCAGCGATCGAACCTCGGGCTCAACGCGCCGCTCTCAAAGAAGCTCACCGGGGCGATTCTCCAGCAGGCCGCCCTTGCCGCGCCGGCAGCGGGCGAGCAACAGGACGAATCGTAATCGCCGCGTTCCCCCCAGCCGGGAGGACCCCGCCGCCATGGCGCATCTGAACATCGAGATCAAGGCGCGCTGCGCCGAACCCGACGCCGTCGCCGACGCGCTGATCGACGCCGGTGCTGAACATCACGGCCGCGATCACCAGATCGACACATACTTCACCCCCGTCCAAGGCCGACTCAAGCTGCGACAGGGAACCATCGAGACCGCCCTGATCCACTACGACCGACCGGCCGTCTCCGGACCTCGCCCGGCGCGGGTGGAGTTGTATCACCCCGTGGGTGCCCAGCAGGCCGCCCGCCTTCGCGAGGTGCTCTCTGCCGCCCTGGACACGCTGGTGGTGGTCGACAAACGCCGCGAGATCTACTACGCCGCAAACGTGAAGTTCCACATCGACGACGTCACCGGCCTGGGACGGTTCGTGGAGATCGAAGCCATCGACGCCGACGGACACCTGGGTGAAGACCACCTCCACGGGCAGGTGGACCAGTGGATGGAAACACTCCGAATCAGCAAAGACGACCTGCTCGCCGAGTCCTACAGCGACCTGCTGATGGGGTAGCATGGGGCCGAACCGGAGGGGTTCTCCCGGCCGGCGGGCGCAACGGGGTTGCGGCAGTTCATTTTTCCGGGGCGTACTTCTCGAGCTGTTCTTTCAGTCGGCCGCAGGTCATTTTGCCTTCGGGGCAATGGCCGCTGAGGACGCACTTGGGCCCGGCCCCTTCGAAGACGGCCGGGCAGACCTCTCGCACCTGCCGGAGCATCTGCTCGGCCGCGCCGCGGATTTCCCACTGGGCCCGCAGGCAGAGACGCTCGGCGAAGAAATGCAACAGCTCCCGGGCGTTCATCGTCACGAAGATTTTCGTCTCGCAGGCATTGGGCAGGATGTAGCGGGCGTCCTGGTTGGTGCGTTCGCCCTCGTTGCCCATCGCCTCGCAGAGCTTCTCGTACCGCCGGGCGATCAGCTCCATTGTTTCGCGGAAGTAATCAGCCGCCGGCACGTCCGTGCCATCGTCGTCGACGGTTTTCTGCTCCAGTTGGGGCGGCATGACGTAGTCGAAATCGCCATGGGCCACATACCGCTGCGACCGCTGGGAAAAGCTGGCGATGCGGTGACGGACCAGCTGATGGGTCAGTGCCCGCGAGACGCCCTCCAGCAGAAAGGTGAACGAGGCGTGCTCCAATGTGCTGTGATGACCGAGGCGTTTGAGCATCGCCACGAACTTCGCCGCCCCGGCGGGGTCCTGGTCGAGAATGCCCTCGGTTTCGGTGGCGTAGCAAAGCCGGGCCGCCGAGGCGATCAGCTCCTGCGGGTCGGCGGTGTGGCGGGCGAGCGTGACGGTGGCGGTGACTCGTTTCATGGTGCGCCCATTCTGCCGATTCCGTCGCGGCGAGGCAAGTGCATGGATCGCCCGCTGTCGGGAACCGGGCCAGGTCGGCTGGCGAGAGGTCGCCTCGGCCGCTATGATGGCGGGCATGAGTGAGGAATATCAACAGCTATCGGCCGCGGCAAGGCAGTTGGTCGCCATCGAGGAGTTGCTGGGCGGGCAGTACATTCCCCGTCGCGGCAGCGAGCTTCCCGAGGTGGTGACGGCGGCCGTGGAAAGCCCCACCTCAGCCGCGCCCCGACCGGCCACCCCCCGCACGTCCGCCCCGCCGGCCGGCGCGTCGATGACTGCCTCGGAGAAGGCCGACGCCCTGGGCGCGATGGACGAGCAGGAAGTGCGCCTCTGCCGGAAGTGCCCGCTGTGCCAGTCGCGAACGCACACGGTATTCGGCGAAGCCAACCCCGACGCGGACCTGGTGATCGTGGGCGAGGGGCCGGGGCAGGATGAGGACCTCAGCGGCCGACCGTTCGTGGGCAGGGCGGGCAAGCTGCTGGACAAGATGATCGCCGCGATGGGCCTGGATCGAGAGAAGGTCTTCATCTGCAACGTGGTGAAGTGTCGCCCTCCCAACAACCGCACTCCCGCCCCAGAAGAAGTGTCCTCCTGCTGGGGATACCTGGTACGGCAGC
Organism: uncultured Planctomycetaceae bacterium; assembly: GCA_964646915.1. Taxonomy (GTDB): domain Bacteria; phylum Planctomycetota; class Phycisphaerae; order SM23-33; family SM23-33; genus CAZFPT01. Next base: position 2,826 of record CAZYIH010000021.1, read on the forward strand.
TGCAGATCATCGCGCCCAAATGCATCGTGACGCTGGGCAACCCCTCGACCAGGGCGCTGCTGGGGACGCGAACGGGCATCACGCAGATGCGAGGCCATTGGGCCGCCCTGCCCGATATCGGTGAGGGGCTGGCCGGGATCCCGGTCATGCCGACCTTCCACCCGGCCTATGTGCTGCGGCAGTACACCCCGGAAAACCGCGGGAAGGTCTGGTCCGACCTGCAACAGGTAATGGAACTGCTGGGGCTGCCGGCACCCAAAGCCAGGGACTGACCCGTCGGACACAAAATGCTGTCGTTTGGCGATATAGCGTGTCGGATGCATATAGTAGTATGGAGCAGCCACTTCCGCGGCCACGCGCGCCGGGGTGGCTATGAGGTTTGACCATTCAACCGACGAGGACACACCATGAACCGCTTTGCCATCACCATTTCCCTGCTGACCTGCTGTCTTCTGGGGGCGCTGGCCGGTGACGTAGCCGACTGGCGAGGCCCGGAACGCAGCGGCGTCTACGACGAGAAAGGTCTGCTGACGACCTGGCCGGACGGAGGACCAAAGCAGCTGTGGACCGCCCGCGTGGGCGATGCGATGTCGTCCATGAGCGTCACGGACGGCAAGGTGTATACCACCGGCATGGAAGGCAGCGACGGGCTGGTCTACTGCATCGACACCAAGACCGGCCGACAGACATGGAAGACGAAGATCGGACCCAGTTGGGAGTCGCGCAGCTACCCCGGGCCGAGAAGCACGCCCACGATTGCCCACGGACTGGCCTACGTTGTCAGTGCCCACGGCAAGGTCGTGGCGATGGACGCCGAAAAGGGCGAGGTCCGATGGACCGTCGACATGCCCAAGATCTTCGGTGGACAACCCATTCAGTGGGGCATCACCGAGTCGCCGCTGGTGGTGGGTGATACGCTGATCATCACCCCCGGGGGCACGCGAGCGAGCATCGTCGCCCTGGACGCCAAGCGCGGCACGGTGGAGTGGAAGGCCCAGCCGTTGCGGGGCAAGGGCGGAGCACAGAAATCCGCCTACTGCTCGCCGGCACTGATCGAACACAACAACCGCAAGATCATCGTCACCCACCTCTCGGACAGTGCCGTCGCCGTGGACGCCAAAACGGGCAAGGGGCTGTGGACCTTCCCGTTCCGCAACAAGTACGCGGTTCACTCGGTGACCCCGGTGTACCACAAGGGGATGGTGATTCTGGCCGCCGGATACCGCCACGGTGCGGTTGGCCTGAAGTTGTCGGCCGACGGGTCCAAGTATCGCAAGGTCTGGGAGAACAAGGACCTCGCCACGCACTACGGCGGGATCGTGGTGGTGGACGGCTACGTGTACGGAACGAACGACCGGTCGCTGGTGTGCGTCAACGCCGAAACGGGCAAGACCGCCTGGTCCGAGCGGAAGATCTCGAAGGGCTCGGTGATCTACGCCGACGGCAGGTTGATCTACCATACCGAGCGGGGCGAGGTGGGCCTGGCGAAGGTCTCGCCCAAGGGCTGTGAGATCGTCTCGTCGTTCCGCAAACGCCGCAACGGAACGCGGGCCCATCCGGTGATTGCCGACGGCCTGCTGTACGTCCGGCAGGGAACCGAACTGGCGTGCTACGACCTGCGGGGCAAGGACTACGCAGCCGGCTCTCGCATCTCGGGCAAGACCTACGACGACGATCGGCCGAGCGAAGCCAGCGAACGCTGAGCAGCGAAGACATGAATACTTCACCGTCGATGGGGGGTTGTAGAACCAGGGCAAAAACAACGCGCCCCGGAAGGAACAATGATCATGCGAATGCGAATCGCCGCTGTGGCCATCATCGTCACGCTGGGAAGCATCTGGGCGAGCGCCCCTCTGCACGGTGACGACAAGACGGACAAAACCCGAGCCGACACGAAAAAAGCCACCCCGAACCAGGCCGACACCAATGCTGCGGTCAAAGAACCGGCCCCGAACCAGGCCGACGGCAATGCTGCGGTCAAAGCACCGGGCGAGAGCTGGCCCATCTGGCGCGGCAGCGGCGACCTGGCCGGCATCTCGACGAGCAAGATTCCCGCCAAGGTCAAAGTCCTCTGGCGGTTCGAGACGGGGGCGGGCATCGTCTCCTCGCCGGTGGTGATGGGAGACACCGTCTACATCGGATCCGGCGACGCGAACTGCTACGCCGTCGACTTCGCCACCGGCAAGAAGAAATGGGCCTACAAAGCCGACGACTCCCTGGACGCCCCGCCCATGGTGGTCGATGGCACGGTGTACGTCGGCAGCCTCCTGGGCACGCTGCACGCCATCGACGCCAGGACCGGCAAAAAAAAATGGACCTACGCCACGGACGACAAAATCCTTGGCTCGGCCAACTATGCACCCGCCAAGGGCAAGCTCCCCGCCCGCGTGCTGGTAGGCAGCTACGACAACAAGGTACACTGCCTCAACGCCAAAACCGGGAAAAAAATCTGGGCCTACGAGACCCAGAACTACATCAACGGAGCGCCGGCCGTCTCAGACGGCTGGGCGTATTTCGGCGGGTGCGACGCCATGCTCCACCGCGTGAATGTGGACACCGGAAAAGACAAGAACTCCGTGTCGATGGGGGCGTACCTGGCTGCCTCGCCGGCCATCCGCAAGGACCACGCCTACCTGGGCGACTACGACGGGGCGTTCTGCTCGGTCAATTTCAAGAAAGGTGAGTTCGCCTGGACGTTCTACGCCGACGAACCGTTCTTCTCCTCGCCGGCGGTCAATGACGACGTCGTCGTGGTCGGCTGCCGAGACGATTCGCTCTACTGCCTCGACCGCAAGACCGGCAAGAAGCGCTGGTCGTTCGCCACGCGTGGCCGGGTGGACAGCTCGCCGGTGATCGCCGACGGGAAGGTCATCTTCGGCAGCAACGACGGCCGCGTTTACGCGGTGGACCTCAAGAAGGGCAACAAGGTCTGGTCGGTTGTGATGGGCGACGCCGTTTCGTCCTCGCCGGCGGTGCTACGGGGACGCGTGCTGGTGGGCAGCATGGACGGGTTCCTCTACTGCCTCGGCGACGGGGCCAAGACCGACAAGTAACCATCCATGAGAATCATTCAGCTTACTCCCGGCGCGGGAGAGAATTTCTACTGCGAGAACTGCCTGCGCGACCATGCGGTGGTCCGCCGGCTTCAGCACGACGGCCACGACGTGCTCATGGTGCCGATGTACCTGCCGTCGATCTCCGAGTTCCATACCCAGTCGGACCTGCCGGTATTCTTCGGGGGCATCAACGTCTTCCTGCAGCAGAAGTTCAAACTCTTCCGCAAGACCCCCCGCTGGATGGACCGCCTGCTGGACTCCCCCGCGCTGCTGCGTGCAGCCGGCGCGATGTCCGGGATGACCCGCGCGAAAGACCTCGGCGAGACGACCGTTTCGATGCTCGAGGGTGAACAGGGCGCCCAGACCAAAGAAATCGATCGGCTGGTGGCGTTCCTCGCCGACCAGCCCCGCCCCGACGTGGTCGCCCTCTCGAACATCATGCTCGGCGGGTTGACCCCTCGGCTGCAGGAAGACCTCGGCGTGCCCGTCGTGGCGACCTGCCAGGACGAGGACGCCTTCCTGGACTCGCTGCCCGAACCCTACAACTCCCGGGCGTGGGAGCTTCTCGCCCAGCGGGCCCGGCAGCTGGATGGACTGATGGTCACCAGCGAATACTATCGCGGCGTGATGGCCCATCGGCTGGGCCTGCCGCGCGAGGCGTTCGAGGTGGTTCCCAACGGGATCGACCCGGAAGGCTACGCCCCGCCGGACTCACCGCCCTGGCCGCCGCGGATCGGCTTTCTTTCGCCCCTGTCCTACGACAAGGGGCTGGATCAGCTCATCGACGCATTCGCCCGGCTGCGAACCGAGGAGGGGCTGGAAGACCTCCAACTGGACCTCTCCGGAGGCGTGCTGGCCAGCCAGAAGCAGTTCATGAAGGGCGTCCACCGCCGCCTGGCCCAGCAAAACATGCACGATGCGGTGCACATCCACGACGAGTTCGACCGCGCCGCCAAGGCCCGTTTCCTGCCTGAGATGACGGTCCTCTCGGTGCCCACCCGTTCGCCCGAAGCGTCGGGCCTGTATATACTGGAAGCACTCGCCTGCGGCGTGCCCGTGGTTCAGCCCGGACACGGCGCGTTTGTTGAGATCCTCGAGCAGACCGGCGGCGGGTTGCTGTTCGAACCCAACAACGTCGACGACCTGACCGCCCAACTGCGGGCTGTACTGACCGACCCGACACACCGCGCCCTGCTGGGGGGCAAGGGGCGGTCCAACGTACTGGACAACTTCACGATGGCCGCCACAGCCCCGCGCCTGGTGGACACGCTGCAGACCTTCATCGACAGGACCCGCTCATGAGCGAATCGGACCCGATCCTGACCCTCACGGACGTGACCAAGACCTATCCCGGCCCGGCCGGTCAGGCCGAGGGGCCCACCGTGCTGCGGGGCATCTCCCTGGAGGTGCAGCGCAGCGAGACGCTTTCGATCCTCGGGCCCAGCGGCTCGGGCAAGAGCACCCTGCTGAACCTCATCGGCGCCCTGGACCGTCCCACCGAAGGCAGCGTCGTTCTGGACGGGGAAGACCTCTCCGACCTGCCCGACCGGAAGCTGGCGAAGGTACGGAACCGGAAAATCGGGTTCGTCTTCCAACTGCACCACCTGCTGCCGCAATGCACGCTGCTGGAGAACGTGCTGGTCCCCGTGCTGGCCGATCGCGATCGCGACCGTTCCGCCGCCGACCAGCGGGCCCGCGACCTGCTGGACCGCGTGGGTCTGGGCGATCGGCTCAAGCACCGCCCCGGTGAGCTGTCCGGCGGGGAGTGTCAGCGGGTTGCCGTCGTGCGGGCGCTGATCAACGAACCCATCCTCCTGCTGGCCGACGAACCGACCGGCTCGCTGGACCACAAAGCCGCCGACAATCTTGCCGGTCTGCTGGAGGAACTCAACCGCGAGGAGGGCATTACGCTGATCGTGGTGACCCACGCCCGGGACCTGGGGCAGCGAATGGGGCGGGTCTGCGAACTGACCGAAGGAACCCTCCGCGAGACACAGGAAGCCTCATGAGACGCACGCGACTGGTCACCGAGAGCATCCGACACTACTGGCGGACGCACGTGGGCGTCGTCGCCGGGGCAGCGATCGCCACCGCGGTGCTGGTCGGGGCGATGGTCATCGGCGATTCGGTGCGGTACAGCCTGCGGCGACAGGCGCTGCAGCGCCTCGGTGAGGTCCATCTGGCGATGACGACCCGCGACCGGTTCTTCCGGACGTCGCTTGCGGAGAAAGTCGCCGACGCCACCGGCGCACCAGCGGCCGGCGTGATCTCGCTGATCGCCACCTGCACCGACGAAACCGAACAGAACCGCGCCGGCACGGTGGACCTGATGGGCGTGGGGGACGACTTCCTCGCTGTCCGCCCGGAATGGAGCGCCCTGCGCGACATGGGCCCGGGCGGAATCGCCGTCAACCAGCGATTGGCCGACGAACTCAACGTCCGGGAAGGCGACGCGGTGATCGTCCGGTTCGACGACCCGACGAAACTCTCCGGCGATCTGCCCGTCTCCGCCGAGGAAGGATCGAGTGTTTCGGGGCGTTTCACGGTACACGCGATCCTGCCCGGTGCGTTCAGCCTGCTGGCCAACCAGGTCGCGCCGGCCAACGCGATCGTCCGCCTCGGCTGGGTGCAGCAGAAACTCTCCCTGCCAGGCCGGGCGAACATGATGCTCGTGGGTCCCGCCGGCGACGACCCCAACGCGCCGCTGGACGTGGAGGCCGCCAACGCCGCCCTCGCCGAACACTGGCAGCTGACGGACATCCAACTGAGCTTCCGCGAGGATCCCAACGGCTTTGTCGAGATGCGGTCGTCGCGGGTGTTCATCGACCCGTCCATCTCGGCGGCCGCCCGCGCCACCGACGCAAACCAGGCCACCGGCGTGTTCACCTACTTCGTCAATTCCCTCTCCACCGAAGACGCCAACACGCCCTACTCGATGGTCGCAGCGGTGGGCCCGCTCAAACAGGCCAGCCGACCCGTCGCCCCCCTGCCGGCAGACCTCGCCGACGACCAGGCGGTCATCACCTCCTGGCTGGCTGAGGACCTGGGCATCGGCCCCGGCGAGAGTCTGACGATGACCTACTACACGCTGGGGCACTCGCGGACGCTGCAAACCGCCTCGCGCGAGTTCACCGTCGCCCAGGTCGTCCCCATGGACGCCAACGGCGTGGACGCCTCGCTCATGCCCGAGTTCCCCGGGCTGTCGGGCGCCAAGAACTGCCGCGACTGGGACATGGGCGACGCGATCGACCTCTCGGAGATCCGCCCGAAGGACAACACCTACTGGCTGAACTACCGCGGCACGCCGAAGGTGTACGTCACGCTGTCGGCAGGGCGAGGCATGTGGGGCAACCGGTTCGGCAACCTGACAGCCGTCCGTTGGCCCGGTGGACCCGCGGCGACCGACCGCATCCGGCGATCCCTCCGCAAGGCGATGGACCCCGCCTCGGTGGGGCTGCTGTTTCTGCCCGTACGGCAGCGGGCGCTGGAGGCGTCCAAGGGCAGCCAGGACTTCGGCGTACTGTTTATCTCGCTGAGCTTCTTCCTGATCGGCGCAGCCTTGCTGCTGATGGGCCTGCTGTTCGCGTTCGGCATCCAGCAACGGACCACGCAGGTGGGCACGCTGCTGGCGATGGGTTGGACGCCGTGGCAGGTGCGCCGGTTGCTGCTGGCCGAGGGCGGTGTGCTGGCGGTGGCGGGCAGCATTCTCGGGACCGCGGCAGGCCCGGTGTACGCCCGGGCGATGATGGAACGTCTCTCGGCCGGCTGGAGCGGGGCAATCGCCGGGGCCAACCTCTGGTACCACGCCACCTGGGGTTCGATGCTCGTCGGCGCGGTCAGCGGCGTCATCGCGGCTGTCGTTGCCATGGGCATCGCACTGTGGCGGCAGGCGGGGCGATCGCCGCACGAACTGCTCAGCGGATCCGAACCGATCGACAAGACCATCAAACGCGGCGCCCTGGGCGGGGGTCGATGGAGTGCAGCAGTGGCGGCGGTGTGCTTCCTGGGGGCCGGGGCGATGCTGGTGTGGGGCCTGCAGGTTCCCTCGGCGACCACCGGAGCGTTCTTCGGGGTGGGCACCGCCCTGCTGGTGGGCCTGCTGACAGCCGCCCACGCGCTGCTGGCGCGGATGGGACATTCCGACGCGCCGCTGGGCTCGCTGGGCAAGCTCGCCGTGCGCAACATGGGGCGGCGGCGGGGCCGATCCATCGCCACGATGGCCGTGCTGGCAGCCGGCGCTTTTCTGATGGTCACGGTCGCCGCCAACCGCATGAACCCCATGAAGAACGCCGACCAGCGCGACTCGGGTACCGGCGGATTCGCCCTGTGGGGGCAGACCGCCTTGCCCATCACCCACAATCTCAACACGCCCGAAGGTCGGAAGAACTACAACCTGGACGAGGACATCCTTACCGGCGTGAGCTTCGTGCCCATTCGCGTTCGCGAGGGCGACGACGCCAGCTGCCTGAACCTCAACCGGGCCCAACAGCCCAGGCTGTTCGGGGTGGATCCGCGCCACCTGATCCGGCGCGACGCGTTCTCCTTCGCCCGAACCATCACCGACGACGCCGATAACCCCTGGACGCTGCTGAGCTGGCAGGAACCGGACAACGCCATTGCGGGCATCGCCGACAACGAAACGCTCATGTGGGCGATCTACAAATCGCTCGGCGATACGGTGACCTACAAGGACGATTCCGGCCGACCGTTCCGGGTGCGGTTCGTGGCGGCCACCAGCAGCTCGATCCTCCAGGGGGTGGTGCTGGTCTCGGAAGACAACTTCGTGAGCAAGTATCCCTCCATCGAGGGGTACCGCGTGTTCCTGATCGACGCGCCCGACGACAAAGCCGACGCGGTCGCCGACGAGCTCGAGCGCGCCCTGGCCGACCAGGGCATGCAGGCAATGCCCACCACCGAGCGCCTCGGGGCGTTCCTGAAGGTGGTCAACACCTACCTGGGCATCTTCGGAGCTTTGGGCGGAATCGGCCTGCTGCTGGGCAGCCTCGGGCTGGGCGTGGTCGTGCTGCGAAACGTCCTCGAACGCCGCGGCGAGCTGGCCCTGCTGCGGGCGGTGGGCTTCAGGAAGGGTCAGTTGACGTGGATGATCCTCCAGGAGCATTGGCTGCTGTGCGTCGCCGGTCTGGCGGTGGGGTCGGTGGCAGCGGTCATCGCGGTGGTCCCCGCCATCCAGTCGGCAGGACGGTCGATCCCCCTGTGGGGGCTGAGCTGGACGCTGATCGGCGTGGTCGCCAACGGCTGCCTGTGGGCGCTGGGGGCGTCGGTATTGGCGCTTCGCGGCGACCTCCTTGGCGGGCTTCGGCACGAGTAAGCCAAACTTGCGACAGACGCCATCTTGCGGCGAAACCTTATCCTCAACCCGCCGTTTGTACTGTACGATGACGAGAATTATGAAAAATGCACTCCGATTGATCCCCCTGTTGGTGGCGGTGCTTGCCGTCGCTGCCTTTGCCACCTGGGTGGCCGCCCCGCCGCCCGAGGTGGAGATGCGCCTGCCCCAGCCGGACAAGCCCATCGCCGGACCCAGGCAGGAAGGTCCGCCGCCGAACGTCAGCGGGATTCTCGTTCATGGCGACGCCAAACCCGCCGAGGGATATGACGGCGTGTGGAACCAGTTCCGTGGCCCGGGGGGGGACGCGATTTCCACCGACCCGACCGAGCTGATCGAAACCTTCCCTTCCGGCGGCCCGAAGAAGCTCTGGACCATCCCCGCCGGTGACGGCCATGCCGGGGCAGCCATCTGGAAGGGCGCCGCCTTCCTGCTGGACTACGACGCCCGCGAGGAACCCACGCTGCGCGAGGACGACATCCGTCCCGGTCAGCTGGCGGCGCTGTGCAGGAGCATTCACGAGGGCACGCGGCGCGACACGCCCAGCCCGGCCCGTCGGGTCTGGACGCAACTGGACGAGGCAACCCGGGCGACGGTCGAAACGCTCGCCACCGCCCCCGACGCCAACGAAACGCCGGGTGCCCGCGAGGCCATCCGCAAGGCCCTCAACGGTCTGATCCTCTCCAAGGACTTCCACAGCCGCGAGGCGCATCAGCAGCTCGAGCTGGGCCGGGAAGGCAAGCGCCTGCTGAAAACCCGCAAAGACCGTGGTCTGGCGAGCTTCAAAGAACATCGGCTCAATCGCCTCCTGATCGACGCGACGTTCCCTGACGAGATGCTCCTGCCCGCCTGGGAGGGCGACGTCGTCCGCAAGCTGAACCTGGAAACCGGCGAGGAGATCTGGCGGCACGTTTACAGGGTCTCGGTGAAGCAGAACCACGGAATGAGCCGCACCGTGCCCTACGTGAACGACCGATACGTGGTCACCTCCGGGCCCAAGTGCCACGTCACCGTGCTGGATTCCCGCACGGGCAAGCTGGTCTGGGGCATCGACATGGTGCGCAAGTACGGAACCACGGTTCCGGACTGGTGGTCCGGCCAGAGCCCGCTGGTGGACGGCAACAACGTGATCATCGTTCCGTCCGGCCCGAAGGTGCTGATGGCGGCGATCGATATCGCCACGGGCGAGACGGTCTGGGAAGTTCCCAACGTCGACGGCGGCGTGATGAGCCACGCCACCCCAACGATCATGGAATTCGCGGGCGAACGGTTCTACGTGGCGATTACCGCCCGGGACAGCGCGGGGACGGTTCCCGGCGGCGTCTACGGCGTGAGCAAAGACGGCAATCTGCTGTGGGGCACGACGGCATGGAGTGTGTCGACCGCCGCCCCCAGCGCCCTGCCGATGAGCGAAGGACGGATCGCCCTCTGCGCCGGCTACGACGCCGGTGGGATGCTCCTTCAGCTGGTCCCTCGCGATCAGGGCCGGTGGGAAGCGAACGTCCTGAAAACCTTCGAGTCCAAGGAGTTCTCCTCCGAGCAGCAGACCCCGGTTTTCCATCAGGGCCACATGTTCACCATCCTGCCGAAGGTCAAGGCGGGCGTCTCACAGCAACTGCTCTGCGCGACGCCCGACGGGCAGCGTGTCTGGACCAGTGGCCGCGATCACCGTTTCGGGTGGGGGGCGTACATCTTCGCCGATGAACGATTGTGGATCATGGGCGACCGCGGAACGCTGTCGATGGTGATCGCCACGCCGCAGCGGTTTTCCATGATTGCCGAAGCCCGGGTTCTCGGGCGGGCCCACGACTCGTGGGGGCCGATGGCCATCGCCGACGGGTTGATGATCGTCCGCGACGTGGACACGATAACCTGCCTGGACCTCCGCAAAGCGAATTGACCTCGGCCCGTCGGCCGCGGCGGTTTTTGGCCGGGATTCCGGAATCGGGTACAATATCAATCCATGAGTACGCCACAGAAACGGGAGTCCGACGTGACTGCGAAAAGCAAGCGCATCCTGGTCGCCATCGCCGCCCTGGCGCTGGTGCTGGCAATGATGCATGTGCTGAACCAGTACGACCTGCTGGGCAGGGGCGGCTCGGGACTGCCGGAGAACTTCCAATACGACCAGAGCGACCAGCGAAAGATTTCGCCGGATCTGCTGCAGTATCGCCAGGTGCGTTCGGTGGATATCGGCCTGGAAGACCCACGCGACCTCGCCGTCGGCCCGGAAGGGAACTGGTACGTCGTCGGCGACAGCGCCGTCCGCGTCCTGGACCCCAACGGTACGCTGCTGAACCAGTGGAGCGTGGCCGGTCAGCCGCGATGTATCGACGTCAGCAACGACGGGACGACCCTCGCCCTGGGCGTGGGTGCCAAGGTGGTGCTGCTGGACGCGGAAGGGAATGTCCGGGCGGATTGGCCGGAGATTCGCAGGGGGGGCATTATCTGCGGGATCGACATCGACAAGGACAGCAACAGTATCTACGTAGCCGAGTACGTCGCTCGCCGGGTGTACCGCTATAGCCTCGACGGGGAGCGGCTGACCGTTCTGGGCAACAAGGACGAAGAGGGCTATTCCGGGCTCAAAGCGTCGAGCCCGTATATTTCGGTGAACCTCGGACGGGATTTGGTGTGGATCAACAACCCGGGGCAGTTGCGGGTTGAGGCCCATTCGCCGCGCGGCGAGTTCCAGCACGCATGGGGGACAGCCTCGCAGATGGACATCACGGGCTTTCCGGGTTGCTGCAACCCGTGCGACTTCGCGATCCTCCCTGATGGGCGGTTTGTGACCTTCGAGAAGGGCAAGAACTACGAGACCGTGAAGGTGTTCCAGAAAGAGGGCATTCTGGATGCGGTTGTCGTCCCGCCGGATGCCTTCCAGCCGGACACGCGCGGCGTCGCGGTGGCCGTCGCCAAAAGCGGCGAGTTGCTCGTGATGGATCCCGTTCGCAGGACCATCCGCGTTTTCCAGCAGAAAGAATCGCAGGACACCCCATGACCCGCCAAGAGAAACGACACAGTCGACGCGAGTTCTTCCGTGCCACCGGCCGAGGCCTGGCCGTCGGTGCCCTGGCCGCCGGTGCGGTGGTTCTGGGCATTCGCAACCGCCGGCAGCGGGCACTTGACCCGGAAGACCACAGGTGCATCAACCAGGGCCTCTGCAAGGGATGCTCGAAATTCTCGGGCTGCTCCCTGCCGGCCGCCACGTCGGCCAAGCGGGCCGGAGTACGACATACATGAGCGAGCCAAACGACAACAAGAATAAGACCACCCGACGAAGCCTGATCCGCACCGGCCTGCGAACCGCGGGCCTGGTGGCGGTAGGCGGATCGGCAGCAGCCCTCCTTGCCAACGACGAAGATGGCAAAGATGGCGAGCCCAAGGTCTGGCAACTGGATCCTGAGAAATGCGTCGAGTGCGGAAATTGTGCCACCTACTGCGTGCTGGAAGAGTCTGCCGTCAAGTGCGTACACCGCTTCGACATCTGCGGCTACTGCAAGCTGTGCACCGGATACTTCGTCAAAGACCAGAACGCCCTGAACTCGGCCGCCGAGAACCAGCTCTGCCCGACCGGGGCGATCATCCGCACCTTCGTGGAAGACCCCTTCTACGAGTATAAGATCGACGAGGACCTCTGCATCGGTTGCGGCAAGTGCGTGATCGGCTGCAAGAACCACGGTAACGGGTCGCTGTACCTGCAGGTGCGCCACGACCGGTGCGTCAACTGCAACGAGTGCGCCATCGCCCTTGCCTGCCCGACGCAGGCGTTCAAACGCGTGCCCGCCTCCGACCCCTACATCCCCAACGAATATCTTGGAGGGGGTCATTGATGCGAGTTGCCGTCCTCTCGTTGGCCCTGCTGGCGGTGCTGGCGGGCGTTGCGTTTGCGGAAGGTCCGCGTGTCGAGCCGCCTGAGTTCGACACGGACTACACGCTGCCCGACCCCTCGGACCCCGCCGCAAAGGCAGAGTGGTGGCACGCGGTGGACGTCGGCCTGTTGGCCGGCGGCATTCTTTTGGCGACCTTCCTGGTCCTCAAGCGACGGTCGCGGCTGGGCGTGCTGCTGCTCACCGTCGGCGCGCTGATCTACTTCGGGTTCATCCGCCAGGGATGCGTCTGCCCCATCGGGGCGGTGCAGAACGTCGCCCAGAGCGTCTTCCAGAGCGGGGTGGGCATCGCCGCGGTCGTGGCGCTGTTCTTCGCGATTCCACTGGTCACCACGCTGCTGTTCGGCCGAACGTTCTGCGGAAGCATCTGCCCGCTGGGCGCCATCCAGGACGTCACACTGCTCAAACCAATCCAGGTCCCCCGCTGGCTGGAGCATTCGCTGGGCCTGATTCCATGGGTGTACCTCTCGCTGGCGGTGCTGTTGGCCGCCACGGGCAGCCTGTACGTGATCTGCCAGTTCGACCCGTTCGTGGCGTTCTTCCGGTTCGCCGGGCCCATGCCGATCGTCGTCTTCGGCGTCTGCCTCCTGGCGTTGGGCACGTTCATCGGCCGACCGTACTGCCGCTTCCTGTGCCCCTACGGTGCGATCCTCCGCGTGTGTGGCCGACTGAGCTGGAAACGCGTTACGATCACCCCCGAGGAATGCGTCAACTGCCGCCTGTGCGAGGATGCCTGCCCGTTCGGGGCGATCAATCCGCCCAACGACCAGGTCCGCCGCGACCGCCGCACCGAGGGCAAGGGAGCCCTCGTCGGCGCCATCATCGCCGTGCCTGTGCTGGCAGCGGCGCTGGGTTGGGGAGGCAGCATGCTCCGCAAACCACTCTCGCAGTGGCACCCGCGCGTGCGATTGGCCCAGATGATCTACCACGAGGAGCAGGCCGGCGTGGAAGGCAGAAGCGACGAGACGCGGTTCTTCCGAAGCGGAAAAACGCCCGTGAAGGAACTGTACGCCCAAGCCAACGACATCCGTTCGACGTTCTACTGGGGTGGCTGGTTGGCCGGCGGATTCGTCGGGCTGGTCATCGGCCTGAAGCTCGTGGAATTGTCCGTCCGGCGCACCCGCACCGACTACGAAGCAGACCGGGGCAAGTGCCTCGCCTGCGCCCGGTGCTACCGATATTGTCCCATCGAACACCGATGGCGAAAACAGAAAAAGACCAAGGAGACCTCCACCCATGATGAGTGAAGCTGACCAGACGCCCCCCGCCGCCCCCACCGGCGAGCCGATTTCCCGCGTGGGACGCAACGTCGCCTGGGGCGTAGCCCTGATCGCCGCATTGTTCTCCATCGCCGTGGGCGTTCAACTGTTGATTACGTACTACTCGGCCGAGGACATTGCCCAGGATCGGCTCACCTCATTACAGGCCATATTGGCCGACCAGCCGGACAACGCCGCCGTGAAGGAGCAGTACCGCCAGCTCGACGTCAAGGTGCGTCAGAAGTATCACGCGCGGATCGACCGCTACGAGACCGGCGCGTTCTGGCTGGTGATCGGGATCGGCGTGATGCTCCTGTCCGGCGCGATCGGGGCCGAGCTGGGTCGCGAGTTGCCCGCTCCCGAGCAGGCGCCCGAGCCCGAACCGCTGGTGCAGCGAATCTCCCGCGCATCGATCGCGTTCGGCGTGGGGCTGCTGTGCGTGATCGGCGTGTACTTGGCCTACCAAGGCCGAACCGCCATCAGCGAGGAGCAGTTCGCCTCGGCCATCCACGAGATCGAGCAGAAAGAGCCCGCCGATCAAGGTCAATCCCTCGCCTCCAACACGGGCAATATCGAGAAGACCCCCGACAACGTCAAGCCGACCAAGCCCGACACCGGCGACGACGACGTTAACCAGGCCGGCGCCAACGAAACACCGAAGCCGAATGACCCCGCCGAACCGAAATACGCCTCGTACGAGGAGTACGCCAAGCAGTGGGCGACGTTCCGCGGCTTTGAAGGCCGGGGCGTGTGCAACTTCAAGGACATCCCGCAGGAATGGAACGAGGAAACCGGCAAGAACATCGCCTGGAAAAGCCCGATCCCGATGAAGGGGCTCAGCTCGCCGATCATCTGGGGCGATAAGGTCTTCGTCACCGGGGCCACCCGCGAGAAGCGCGAAGTCTACTGCTTCGACGCCAAGACCGGCCAGAAGCTCTGGACCGGCCAGTACAAATCCAACCCCGACGCCCCGAGTGACTACGACGTGTACGACTCGGTCTCGGAGTTGATGCACGCCGCCCCCACGCCGGTGGCCGATGGCACGCACGTCTACGCGATGTTCGGCAACGGCGAGGTGGTCTGCTTCGATTTCAACGGAAAGCTGGTCTGGGCGAAGTACGTCGCCTCGCCGATGGACAACATGTACGGCAACTCCGGCAGCCTGCTGAAGTACAAGAACACCGTCATCGCCCTGATCGATGGTGAGGCGATGGGGCTCTACGGGCTCAACGGACTGACCGGCGAGCAGATCTGGAGCGGGGAACGGTACGGCAACACGTGGGCCTCCCCGATTCTCATCAAAACCCCCAAGGGCCAGGTGCAGGTGATCGTCTCCAGTAACCCCACCGTGGAAGGCTTCGATCCCAACGACGGCAAGAACCTCTGGCGGAACGAGCTGCTCGGCGGCGACGTCGCCCCCACGCCCACATGGGACGGCAAGAACGTCTACGCCATGATGAAGGGTTACGCACTGGCAGCCCTGGACCCCGACCAGAAGGGCAAGATGCTCTGGGAACTCTGGGAGCTGGAGTACGCCGAGATTTCGGACACCACCAGCCCCGTCTCCGACGGCAAGCACGTGTGGTTCTACCAGTCGGCCGACCTGGTATGCGTCGACGCTGCCAAGGGGGACGTCGTCTACGAGAAGGAACTGGACGATTACACAGCCTACGGCTCGCCGACCATCGTGAACGGCAACCTTTGGCTGTTCTCCGACAACCGCACAATCGTGGGCACCACGGGCGCCGAGTGGAAGCAGACGCGCGTAAACGAACTGGACAAAAACGCCCGCCTCGACGCCTCGCCCGCCTTCGCGCCGGGCAAGGTGTTCCTCCGCGCCGGGGGGCATCTGTACTGCATCGCCAAGACTGAAAAATGACCCAGACCGACGCCATTGACATCACGTTCGTCGACGAACTCGTCCGCGAGACCGGTACCGACGCCAGCCAAACGATCCCGCTGCTGCAGGGCATCCAGGAACATTACGGCTGGTTGCCGACCGAGGCGCTGGAACGCCTCATCGACCTGACCGAACTCACGCCCGCACAGGTCACCGGCGTCTCGACGTTCTACACGCAGTTCCGCCATCGCCCCGCCGGCCAACACCGCGTGAAAGTCTGCGTCGGAACCGCCTGCCATGTGAAAGGCGCCGAGGCGCTTTACCAATCGTTCCTGAAATGTCTCGGCATCGAAGGCGACAACGACACCGACGACGAAGGCGTGTTCACCGTCGAGAAAGTCGCCTGCCTGGGCTGCTGCATGCTCGCGGTGGCTGTGCAGATCGGCGATACAACGTACGGCCACGTCACCAACGACATGTGTCGCCAGGTGCTGGACGACTACCTCGCCTCTCTCGGCGACGAGGACAGCGGCCCCTCCGCCCCCACCGCCGAGGGGCAGGACGTGGGAATCATTCGCATCTCGCTGGACACCTGCTGCCTGGCCAGCGGCGCCGACAAGGTCGCCCGCGCGTTCAACAAGGTCCTGGTGGAGAACAACTCCCGGGCCATCCTCAAGGGCGTGGGTTGCTGGGGCAAGAGCTACCTCGAGCCCCTCGTGGAAGTGGACGTCCCCGGGGAGGAACCGGTGCTCTACCAGGGCGTCAGCCCCGACGACGCCGAGGCGATCGTGCTCAAGCACTTCCCGCCCTCCACCGCAACCAAGCGGGCCAAGGCGATTATCTCCTCTGCGGTGGATAAGCTGCTGACCGACGAAACGTGGGACGCCGTCGAGCGTAGCTGTGTCTGCCACCATCATCCGTCCGTCCAGCAGTTCGACAGCAAGCAGGTGCGCATCGCCACCGAATACTGCGGCCAGACGCGCCCGACCGACCTGGACGAATACCGACGCCACGACGGCTTCGCCGCGCTGCGCAAGGCGGTAACGGAGATGACGCCCGAGGGCCTCGCCGACGAGATCCACGCCTCGCACCTTCGCGGGCGGGGTGGAGCGGGCTACCCCACGGGCCTGAAGTGGCGGCAGGTTCGTCACCACGCCGGCGACGTGAAATACGTCGTGTGCAACGGCGACGAGGGCGACCCCGGCGCGTTCATGGACCGCATGCTGCTGGAATCGCAGCCGTACCGCATCATCGAGGGGATGGCCATCGCCGCCCGGGCGGTCGGCGCATCGCAGGGCTACCTGTACATCCGGGCCGAGTACCCCCTGGCGGTGGACCGCGTAAACGCCGCCATCGACCGCTGCCGCGAGGAAGGTCTGCTCGGGGAGAACATCCTGGGAAGCGGGTTCTCGTTCGATCTGGCGATTATGGAAGGCGCCGGGGCATTCGTCTGCGGCGAGGAAACCGCCCTGCTGGCGAGCATGGAAGGCCGACGGGGCATGCCCCGCCTGCGGCCGCCCTACCCCGCCGAGAGCGGGCTGTGGGGCAAACCGACGCTCGTGAACAACACCGAGACACTCTCGATGATTCCGTGGATTATTCGCAACGGGTCCGAGGCGTTCGCCAGGCTGGGTACGGAGACCTCCAAGGGAACGAAGGTGTTCGCCCTGGCCGGCAAGATTCACCGCGGCGGGCTGGTCGAGGTGCCCATGGGCATGACCATCCGCGAGGTGGTGGAGGAGGTCGGCGGGGGCATCCCGGACGGCAAGACGCTCAAGGCCGTCCAGATCGGCGGGCCCAGCGGTGGCTGCGTTCCGGCGAGCCTGGCCGATACGCCCATCGACTACGAAGCGCTGCACTCTGCCGGGGCGATCATGGGCTCGGGCGGGCTGGTGGTGCTGGACGAGGACGACTGCATGGTGGACATCGCACGATACTTCCTGGAGTTCACCCAGGACGAGTCGTGCGGCAAGTGCACCTTCTGCCGCGTGGGCACCCGACACATGCTGAACATCCTCACGCGCCTCTGCGAAGGGCAGGGCACGATGAAGGACATCGAAACGCTCGAACAGCTCTGCCACGACGTACCTGCCGGCAGCCTCTGCGGGCTGGGCAAAACCGCCCCGACCCCGGTGATCTCCACGCTGACGTACTTCCGCGAGGAGTACATCGCCCACGTGGAAGGCCGCTGCCCCGCCGCCAAGTGCAAGGAGCTGATTACCTACAGCATCACCGACGATTGCATCGGGTGCACGCGATGCGCCCAGAACTGCCCCGTCGACGCGATCCCCATGAAACCCTACGAGAAGCACGAAATCCTCCAGGACGAATGCATCCGCTGCGACATGTGCAGGCAGGTCTGCCCGGTCGACGCGGTCCACGTGGAGTAAGCCCCCCGCCCAGGCGAAAGACGACCATGCCGATACTGACCATCGACAACCGCGAAATCGACGTCCCCCAAGGCACGACGCTGCTGGAGGCAGCAAGGCGATTGGGCATCGAGATTCCCACCCTCTGCTACATGCCCGGGCTCCCTGCCGCGACGTCCTGCATGGTCTGCCTGGTGAAGAACGCCCAGACGGGCAAGCTCCTGCCCTCCTGCGCGACCAAGGCCGAGGAGGGAATGGTCATCGAAAGCGACGTCGAGGACGTCCGCGCCGCCCGGCGCAGCGCGCTGGAGTTGCTGCTCAGCGACCACCTGGGCGACTGCGAAGCGCCCTGCCATCGGATCTGCCCGGCCCACATGGACATCCCCAGGATGATCCGGGAGATCGCCGCCGGCGACCTCGCCGCCGCCATCCGGACCGTCAAAGCCGACATCGCCCTGCCGGCGATGCTCGGACGCATCTGCCCGGAATTGTGCGAACGGGGCTGCCGTCGCAAGGACCAGGACCAAGCCATAAGCATCTGTCTGCTCAAACGATACGTAGCCGACGTCGATCTCGCCGCCCCCCAGTCGTACCGACCCGCCAAAGCGGACCCGTCCGGAAAGCGCGTGGCGATTGTCGGCGCCGGGCCGGCCGGGCTGTCGGCTGCGTACTACCTGCTGCAGGCAGGGCATGACGTGGTGCTGCTGGAGGCGAAGGACGTCGCCGGAGGTGCGGTGCGCGAACACGTGGACCCGCAGCGGATGGAACCGGCCGTCCTGGACGCCGAAATCGGCCTGATCGAAGCGCTCGGCGCCGAGATCCGCACCGGACAGACGCTCGGCGGGAACGTCTCGATGGACCAGCTCACCGACGAATACGACGCGGTCCTGCTGGCGATGGGCGAGATGGACACCGCGGGACTTGAGCAGATCGGTCTGCCCGCCGCCCAGCGAGGCCTGGAGACCGACACCCGCACGCTGGCGACTCCCATCGAGGGCGTGTTCGCCGCCGGGGCTGTGATTCGGCCGATCAACAAGCAGGCCGTCCGCGCGGTGGCCGACGGCAAGCACGCCGCCCGCGCGATCAGCGCGAAGCTGGCGGGCGAGGATCTGCCCGTGATCTCCAAGCCGCTGTCCACCAGCGTGGGCAAGTTGCAGGAAGGCGAGATCGATCAGTACATGCAACTGGCGTCCGATCGGCCTCGCCAGACGCCCGAGGTCTCCCACGGGCCGCTCAGCGACGCCCAGGCCGTCACCGAAGCCACGCGCTGCCTGCACTGCGACTGCCGCAAGCAGGAATCGTGTCGGCTGAGATTGTTCTCCCAGGAATACGACGCATCCACCAATCGCTACCACACCGACCGGCGCGACTTTGCCCAGGACCTCGCCCATCCGGATGTCATCTACGAGCCGGGCAAGTGCATCCTCTGCGGGCTGTGCGTGCGCATCGCCGAGTCGGAGGGCGAGGAGATCGGCCTGACCTTCGTGGGCAGGGGGTTCAGCGCGAGGGTGGACGTGCCGATGGATCGCTCGATGTCGCAAGCCGTCACACGATGCGCGCTTCGCTGCGTGGAGGCCTGTCCGACCGGCGCCCTCGCGCTGCGTCAGGCATCGCCCGCGCCGGCCGAGCAGGCCGACTGATCCACGCGCCGGCCCGGATGGAACGCCGCCCGGGCTTTTCTACTCGCCCCTGCCCCTGCCTTCGCGACGACCCCGGCGACGAAGGAGCTTGCGGACGTTCTTCTCGATCTCGTCGTCACGGTTCCGGCGGAGTTCCTTGAGTTCCTTGCGGAGCTCCTTGATGCGGTCTTCCAGCTCGGTGACCTTGTACTCGCGCATCACCAGGTGGGCGTCGAAAATCTCAGCCGCCAGTGAGCGAATCTGCGAGGTGACCTTCTTGCGGGCCTCGTCATCGTCGGCTGAGCGGTACTGCACGATGAGTTTGACCATCGCCCGCCGCCCCTGTTGGATGGCGGTGTAGGCCTTCTGGACCTTCTCGGGCATGCGCTGCAACTGCTGCCAGTCCAGCCAGTGGCGGTAGAGCATCCCGCGGTAGCGGTCGAGGTTGTGCTCCTTGAGCCGCTGGAGCATGCGATAGGTGAACGGACGGTTCTTCTTGAGCACCGCGAGGAAGTCCGCCTCCTGCTCATCGGTGAGGTTCTTGTGTCGCCATCGCCGCCCACGCGAGCGATGCGGCGGGCCGTCGGATGCCTTGGGCCCGTCCTTCTCGATATCCAGCTTGGGCGCAGCGGCCGGTGCGGTGTCGTTGGCGTCCTTACCGCCCGCCCAGACAACCGCTGCCGCCAGGACAATGATCAACAGGATTCCGGTTGCGTTCTTCATCGTCGATTCGCTTTCCGGGACGGGCTCAACCGCCCAATCCCTCGAACGGGTCGTATGTGCTGATTTCGTCTATCCGATCGCCGGTGGCTTCGATGGCGGCGTCGGTGTCCGGGAAGGCCTCGGCCGGCTCATCCATCACCGCGAACAGCTCGCTTTCCAGCTCCGCCACGTCGTCGTCCATCAGCTCGATGTCCGCCGAGAGGGCATCGGTGGAGGTCGCGGCTACCACGTCCTGATAGACCTCCGCCTCGTCGACGGCCACGATGTCGTCATTGTCGTTGCCGTTTCCAGTCGGTCGGACTGTGGGCGTCATCATCCACACGCCGGCGGCAAAGAGCACGGTTGCAGCCGCCGCCGCGACGCCAACCCACCAGCCGCGACGAGTTCGCGCCGGTCGGTCGACTGCCGGCTCACCGCGCAGGCGCCACCGGGCCGACTCGACGGCCGCATCGGGCACCGTCACGTCCAGCACCCCGCCGGCGACATTCTGCAGCCGACGCATTTCGTCGACCAGCGCCTGCTCGTCGGTCGTCAGCTCGATGGACTCCCCGTCGAACCAGCGTGCGACGCGCTCGTATTGTGTTTCACTGTATTCCATAATCACGCTAGTTTCAGCCCGTCGGCGGGCGTCACTCCGGCGACGCCGTCGCCATCCACCCCCGCAATTGCTTCAGGCCCCGATGCACGCGGGCCAGCGCCGTTCCCAACGGCACCTCGAAATAGCCTGCCAGCTCCTTGAAGCTCATCTCGCCGAAATGTCGCAGCAGGATCATCTCCCGCGTGGTCGCATCCAGGCGATCCAACGCCGCGCTGAGCTGCCGGCCGGCCTCAGCCTGCAAAAGCGAGGCGTCCACCCGCTCATTGGGCCCGACCAACCGATCGGCCAGCGAGACGCCCGACTCGTCCTCGCCGTGAATCGATTGCGGGCTCGGACGCGTCTTCGACCGCCGGATGCGGTCCCGCACCAGGTTCGCCGCGATGCGGAACAGCCAATGGTCGAATCGGCCACGGTGATCGTATCGGTTCAGTTGTTGCACCAGCCGAAGCTGCACCTCGCCGAGCAGATCCTCGGCGTCGTGGTGGCGTCGGGTCGCCTGGAAGAAATACCCGTACAGCCGCTGGGCGTAGGCGTCCAGCAGCGCCTCGAAGGCGGCTGAGTCCCCGTCCCGGGCCCGGGCGATCGTGTCTTGCAGGCTTTGCTCTTCCATGCCACACACCGGTTAACGCCCCGCCGGCGGGGTTATTGCCCTTCCCGCGGAAATCTCCTCGCCCTCAGACCGTCTCGGAATCGGCCCCGATCCGCTCGCGGATCGCCTCGACCAGGCGGGGCTTGACGTCGGCGACCTCGATCTCGCCGTCGATCTGCTCGGCCATGCTGGTGACGCGCCCGTCGGGCTCACCGCACGGAACAATCCACGAAAAGCCCTCCAGCGACGGGTTCACGTTCAGCGCCAAACCGTGATAGCTCACCCACCGCTCGACGGCGATGCCGATCGAGGCGATTTTCGCCGGCGGCAGGCCGTTCTCCCCCGGCACCCACAACCCGGCGGTGTTCTCGCGCGACAGGGCGTCGATGTCCCACCGTCCCAGCACGTCGGCTGCTGCCGACTCCAGCGCGTCGATCAACCAGCGCAGCGTGCGGGTGTTCTTCCCCAGCCGGGCAATCACGTACGCGGTAAGCTGCCCCGGGCCGTGCCAGGTCGCTTGCCCGCCGCGGGCGATTTCCACCACGTCCACCCCCCGCCGCTGAAGTTCGTCGGGCGACAGCTTCAGGTCGGCTGTCTCGCCGCGTCGCCCCAGAGTAATCACCGGCGGGTCGTGCTCCACCAGAAGCAGGTGCGTGCGTTTGTCGTTTCCCTGAGCGGTGCGCTGCACGAGCTCCTTCTGCAGCTCCAACGCCGGGGTGTACTCGCAGCGTCCCAGATCGATCACGTTCAGCCAGTCCATGTTCCCAGCCTACCGGGCCAACCCCCTCAACGCCAGCGCGACGCCCTTGGCGTAGCCGTCGCGCTGAGGTAGGCTCATCGGGCGGAACCACCCGCCCGACGAGGGGTTCAAGCACAGGAACGAACAGCCCGACCCAACGAGGAGCCGAGCCGATGAAGACGCTTCGAATGAGTATTGTCGTGATGACGCTGTTGGCCGCCACCATCGCTGCCCAGGCCGACGAGGTGCATGAACTGGTCAAGACCACCGGCGCCAAGGCCCGTTTC
>CAZYIH010000022.1:0-18775 GCA_964646915.1 uncultured Planctomycetaceae bacterium
GAACATGAGAAAAACGCTCCGTAGCACGGCCTTCCAGTCGTTCCGCCCGCAACAAGTTGCGGGACCTGCGGCGGCCACATTTGTATTGAAGATGGGCGAAGAATGCGGTACATGAATCTGCCGCCCTGCCTGCCTTGGCAGCAGTAAAATCAACAGGAAACGGGTGACGAACAGTACGACTCGTCGGCCTCGCACCCGAACGGCGAGGCGCCGGGGCATCGGACGATCGCTGCAATTCGGGCGGGCAGGATCGCCCCGGGAAATCGGAACAGGACGCACATGAGTACAGGTAACACAACAGACCTCCGCAAGGGACTGAGCACGGTCCATGTCTTCGCGATCGCTTCGGGAGCGATGATCAGTTCGGGTTTGTTCATTCTTCCGGGAATGGCCCATGCGATGGCCGGACCGGGGGCGATCTGGTCTTACCTGCTTGCGGGGATACTCGCCACGACTGGGGCGTTGAGTATCGCGGAGTTGACCACCGCCATGCCCAAAGCGGGGGGCGATTACTTCTTCATCGCCCGCGGATTCGGCCCGGGAGTCGGAACAGTAGCGGGGTTGCTCAGTTGGCTGTCGCTTTCGTTAAAAAGCGCCTTTGCCATCGTGGGCATGGCTACATTTGCGGCGATGATCGTAAGCCTGCATGGTTTGCTGCTGGGCGGGTCCCTGCTGGTGGTATTCATCCTGCTGAATCTCGTCGGCGTCCGTGAGGCGGCCCGGGTACAGATTGCCATGGTCCTGGGGTTGTTTGTCCTTCTGGGAATGTACGTTGTGGTGGGCATCTCCCAAGTCCGCACGGAGTTGTTGATTCCGTTTGCCCCTCACGGGATTGCCGCGATTTTCACAACCGCCGGGTTTGTGTTCGTCTCCTACGGAGGCCTTTTGAAGGTCGCCAGTATCGCCGAGGAGGTTCGTCGCCCAGGTCGTACGATTCCCCTTGCGCTGGGCCTTTCCCTGATCGCCGTGACGCTCTGCTATACGCTGGTCGTGTTTGTCACCAGTGGCGTTCTGGAGAGCGAAACGCTCGATGGTTCGCTCACACCGATCTCCGATGGTGGCCAGGTCATCCTCGGGAAGTTCGGGTACGTGGCCATGAGTATCGGAGCGATTCTCGCCTTTGTATCGACCGCCAACGCCGGGATCATGTCTGCCTCGCGATACCTGCTTGCTCTCAGTCGGGACCGTCTTCTGCCCTCCCCTCTCTCGGCGGTCAACCGTCGCTTCCAGACGCCCCACGTGACGGTGGTGGTAACTGGTCTGGTCATCTTCCTGAGCCTCTTTCTTGAGCTGAGCATCCTGGTAAAGGCGGCATCCTGCATGCTGCTTCTGACCTACGTGCTCTCCTGCCTGGCTGTGATTGTGCTACGCGAGAGCCGACTGCAGAACTACCGCCCCGCCTTCAAGGCACCGCTGTATCCCTGGCTGCAGATCGTGGGGATTCTCGGGCTGGGGCTTGTGCTGTTCAAGCTGGGTCTCAATGCCTACCTGATCAGCGCCGGGCTGATCCTGGTGGGTTTCCTGATCTACTGGTTTTACGGCCGCGCCCGCGTCAACACGGAGTCCGCGTTTCTTCATCTGCTCGAACGACTCACCGCTCGTGAGTTGGTCTCCGGATCGCTGGAAAACGAACTCAAGGAGATTGTCCATCAACGAGATGAGATTTCGCTTGATCGGTTTGATCGCCTGGTGGAAAACGCCCCCGTCCTCGACGTCGCCGAATCACTGTCGGCCGAGGAGTTCTTCCAGTTGGCCGCCCGCGAACTGGCACCGAGGCTGGAACTGAAGCCGGATCTCATCGCCGAGAAGCTCATCCAGCGAGAGCAGGAAGGAAGCACCCTGCTGGGACCGACACTGGCAGTCCCCCATATTGTGGTTCCCGGTGAAGGACACTTCGAAATGCTGATGGCCCGTGCGAAGAAAGGCATACGCTTCTCGCAAGACGCCGAAACAGTAGAGGCCATCTTCCTGCTGGTGGGCAGTCGCGACGAGCGGAACTTCCACCTGCGGGCATTGGCTGCCATCGCACAGACTGTGCAGGACGAACAATTCCAGAAGCGATGGGCCGACGCGCCCGGACTCCAAGGACTGCGAGACGTCGTGCTGCTCTCAAATCGGGGACGCCACGGGGTCGACTGAGACAACCCGGACGGACAACGCTCCAGCGGTAAGGCTCGTGGCGCGCCCCGGCTGAGACGTTCCCCCGCTGTGCACGACAAGGCCGGTGGACGATCATCGCCCCTGCAACGTGCTTCGATATTGGCTGAACTCGGAAGGTTACCCCCATGCTGCTGAGAGACAACGACCACATCCTGTTCTACGGCGACAGCATCACCGACGTCGGCCGACGCGCCGAAAAGAACAACAATCACGGCCTCGGTCACGGGTACGCAGCCATCACGGCCGCCCTCCTGGGCGCCCGTTATGCTGAGATGGACCTGCGTTTCACGAATCGCGGCATCAGCGGGGATCGCGTGTGCGATCTGGAAGACCGTCTCGACGCCGACCTGATCGACCTCGCCCCGGACGTGGTGTCGGTCCTGATCGGCATCAACGACACCTGGCGGCGGTACGACAGGGACATTGTCTCGCCCATCGAGGAGTTCGACGCCTGCTACCGGCGCATCCTCGAGCGAATCCGCGAACGGCTTGGCGCTCGTCTGGTAATCTGCGAGCCGTTCCTGCTCCCGGTTCCGCCGGACCGCGCCGCATGGCGTGAGGATCTCGACCCGCGCATCGAGGCCGTCCGCGCCATTGCCGACGATTTCAACGCCACCCTGGTGGGCTTCGACGGCCTGTTCGCCGCAGCGGCCCAGCGGCGCGAGCCGGCGTATTGGCTGCCCGACGGGGTCCACCCCTCCCCGGCCGGCCATGCACTGATGGCCGAGACGTGGATCGACTCGGCCGTCGGCTGAGCGGTTCGCATTCCAAATTTTTTCCAGGCCTTATGGTCCGTCGTCCGAACACACCCATCCGGCATGCGTCTCATCTGCAGACGGGGACGTTTCTCCGCCTGCAGAGCCAACTTCACACCGACGCATCAGCTACGGGGAGATCATTATGATGAAGACGAATTGGATTCTTGGCGTATTGGTTGGAATCATCACCGCAGGGGCGGGGGCCATCCTGCTTTCGGGTATCGGGTGCGGCCAGCCGGACTCGGGCGATCGCGAGGCGACCACCACAGCCACCGTCGGCGAGTACCGCATCTCCCAGCCGGTCCGCCACGAGAATCTCACGCTGTTCATGGTCCACGGTCCCAGCCGCGTCGAGGGCGAGGACTTCATGACGCTGCAGGAGGCCATCGACGCGAACGTGGTGACCGTCCATGAGACCGGCCAGGTCAGCGAACTGAGCATCCAGAACACCGGCAATCGCCCGATCTACGTACAGGCCGGCGAGATCGTCAAGGGCGGCAAGCAGGACCGCACCATCCAGCAGGACCTCGTCGTGCCCGGCCAATCGGGACGTATGCCGCTCAAGTCCTTCTGCGTCGAACAGGGACGCTGGGCCAAGCGCGGCGGTGAGACGGCCAACAAGTTCAGTTCCGCCAACAATATGCTGGCGACGAAGGAACTCAAACTCGCCGCCCTCAAGACGGGCAACCAACGCGAAGTGTGGAGAGAGGTGGCCCGGACGCAGCGCAAACTCAGCGCATCGACCAATGAAAACGTCGCGGCCAATCGGTCAGCAACCAGCCTGGAACTGTCGATGGAAAACGAGAAGCTCGTCAAACTCGTCGAAGAGTACGTCGCCGCCCTGGCCGACGCGCCCGAAGGGAAGAAAGATGTGATCGGACTGGGCATCGCGGTGAACGGCGAAGTGATGTCCGTGGACATCTATGCAGCCGAGAAACTATTCCGCAAGGTCTACCCCAAGCTGCTCAGGGCGGCTGCGATGGAGGCAATCGCCAAGAAACAGGCGAACAAACGGTTCGCGTCACTGGCCGCCGGCGACGTCGCCGAATTCATGGCCGAGATGGACGCCGAGCGCGTCTCCGAGAAACGTTCGGTGAGCAAGTCCGACGAGATGCTCTTCCGCGAGAACAAAGCGGGCCTCTTGTACGATCACAACAGCAACGGACAGCTGCTGCACCGTTCGTACATCCAGAAGGATGAGATGGACAAGCAGGACGTCAGCAAACAACGCGACCTGGGCAACAGCAGCCAGATGCTCCTGCGTGAGAGCGGCCTCTTGTACGATCACAACAGCAACGGACAGCTGCTGCACCGTTCGTACATCCAGAAGGATGAGATGGACAAGCAGGACGTCAGCAAACAACGCGACCTGGGCAACAGCAGCCAGATGCCCCTGCGTGAGAGCACAGACGGCGTCTCTTACGACCACGAAAGCAACGAATAGCTGCTGCACCGATCGCACATCAAGAAGTAGTCGCACCTCGAGAGAGGCCGTCGCCCCGCCTGGATCGGCAGGCGGGGCAGATCCCGAAGACCATCACGCGGTAGGAGCGACAATCGAAGCTCTGCTCGCGGCAGGCATCTCGGATGGCTGAGCAGATCCGTGGATCCGAGAACTCGATGAACTCCCCGCACTCATCGCAGACCATGTGCTCATGGTCGGGCAGCCCGAAGACCCACTCGTAATGGGCATGCACGTCGGTGTCGCGAATCTCGCGGACGAGCCCGGCCTCCACCATCAGCGCCAGGGTGCGATAGATCGTCCCCCGACTCACGCGGCTGGGGCCGCTGGAGAGGGCCTTGGCGATCTCGTCGGCGCGAAAATGGTCGCCGCGCCCGAGCACATGCTCCAGCACGACACGGCGGGCGTGGGTGATTCGCGCACCATTGGCGCGAAGAAATGCCACGAACTCTGCCCACGCAGCCTCAGCATCTACGACAGATCGGCGCCTGGTCATCTTGCTTTTCCACTGCGCGCTGCCCCGGCGCGGTGTGCGGACCGGAAACTGCCCCTGTCCGCTCGAACTGATCTGAACTGAACAACAGACTGACTGGATTTGCCTGCAACCTTGGGCTATACTAACACAATCTCGCGGCAATTGAGAGTGCGGCGAGAGGTTTTTCAACACAAAACCCCGGAAGGAGTTCTTCATGGCTTACGTGATTTCCGACGACTGCACCCAGTGCGGTGCCTGCAAACCCGTCTGCCCCGTGGACGCCATCAGCGAAGGCGACCCCAAGTACGTCATCGATCCCGATAAGTGCATCGACTGCGGCGCGTGCGAAGGCGAATGCCCCGTCGGCGCCATCTCCGCCGGCTGACCGAGCCCCCTGACCGCTCCCTCGGGCAGGGGAAGGTGAAATCCATTGCGGGCATCGACCCACCTGAAATGGGCCTCTGCGCTGATCGCACTGGCCCTGTTGGCCGGCGGGGGATACCTGTACCTCTGCGCGTCGGGCGTGCCGCGGGAGTATGCCTACCAACCCCTCTCCCGCCCCCAGCGCAGGCAGGCAGCCACCGACTTCTATAACCGCCTGGCCGAGTTCAACCGCCACGCCCAGGACACCCAGCCGTTCCGCTGGTCGCTCAGCGGGGAACGCATCAACCGCTATCTCGCCTCGATGGAAGAAATCGCCGCGATCCGTCCCGGCCATCGGGCAGGCAGCGTGCTCGACGCCCTCCACGAAGCCGGCGTGGCGGACCCCGCCGTCGCGCTGGACAATGGTCGGCTGAGATTGATGCTCCGACTCACCGAGCACCACAAGATCCTCTCGCTCACCCTCGGCGTGGAGTTCACCTCCGACCGCCGGCTGCGGGTGAAGCTCATCGAGGCCGCCATCGGGACGCTCACCGTTCCCGAGACGCTCGTTCGCGACCGACTCACCGCCCTGCGTACTTCGCTGGCCCGGCGGACCGACGACGACCATGCGCCATCGGTCGACGACCCCACAGGCCGGGTGGTGAGCGTGCTGGCGACGATCCTCCAGGCCATCGACCAGGAACCCATCACGCCCGTGGGCACGTGGGATCAGCGGCGCATCCGCGTGCACAACATCACGATCACGCCCGGGGACATCACCCTGCACGTCCACCGCCTCACCGAGGCCGACACGCCCCCAAAGGTCAATTAGCGCCCGCCTCCCGCACGAACGCCCAGCCGTCCTGCCCGTCCCGTCGCAGCTCGCACGGGCCGGCCAACTGCTTGCCGCCAAACCGCACGCGCCACTGCGTGGGCCCTTTGGCGACGACCTCACACGGGCCGCCGTCGAGAATGCGTACCGCTCCCCTGCCGCCGGAGATGGGCCCTTCGTAGGTCAGGTAGGCGGGGCGATGGTCGGCGATACGGCGGCAGTCCATCGGCTGCCCTGCCCGGGCGTCGGTGGGCGGGTCGGCGAACTGCCACGTCGCGAGGGCAGGCCCGTCCTCGATCATGAGATCGTAATGCGTCGGGCCCCAGCCGCGATGAATCTGGATCACGAAGCGTTGCTCCATGTCCGTATCCTACCCCGGCCGGGGCCCGATCGGCAATCTCGCGGGTGCAGCGTTCCACCTCTGCGGCGGCGGCCCTCTCGGCCGAGCCACGTCACACTGCTTACAGCCCCAGCACCTTTCGCAGAACGCCGGCGGCCAATTCGCTCAGTTGCGTCAGCAGTTCCAGCTCGCCCCCGGCCCGGTGATAGGCGTCCACCGCCTGGCGGAACTCCGGGCTGCGACGCAACGAGTCGGCCGTCCGATCGATCAACCTCGTCCGGTCGATTACCCGGGCCAGTGACGGATGCTCCATCGACCAGTCACGCCACGCCTGGTCGGTCGCCTTCTCGACGGCGTGCTCGATTGTCATGTAGTCATTCTTCATCGATCATCCTCCCATGAAGGTCCATCAGAACATTGCGTACCCGCTGCGAGACCGCCGCCCGACGGACGATCAGCCCCGTAGCCATCTGCAGCGCCTCGTCGGCGGCGGCGAGATTGTCCAGCCGCTGGAGATGGTCGGCCTGGTCGGTCAGCGTCTGCTGCACGAGCATTCGCTGGGCGGCGGCGTACCCCTTCCGCGCGGAGATCACCCACTCGGGCGACAGCACGACAGGCTTGCCGTCGGACCCGGTTACTTCGCCGGCCGAGACGAGTCGCACGTCGGTGTCGAAGGCGTCGCCCAGGGCGTCCATCTGCGATTCCACGCGCTGTCGCATTTCCTCGCTTCGCTGCAGCTCGGCCGACCGTGCGTCGGCCAGGCCTCGCCGCGCGACCGAGATCAGGTCCAGCGTCGCCGTCGGCGCGCCGCACCCGGCCAGCAGGGCCGGCAACACCGCACACAGCATCCATCGTCTATGCGTCCGCATGGTCGGCCCCTCCTTTGAGCAGTTGAGAAAGAATCTCGTTCTGCGTTCGCTGCATCTCCGCAAAACGGGTGATCGCGGAGGTGTTGTGGGCGACCACCTCGGTGAGTTTGCTCAGCCGTTGCTCGTCGCGCATGATCCGCTCGTGGGCCTCGCCGATCTGCTGGTCGCGCTGGCGGGAGAGCTTCCGCTCCCACAGCCACATCGCTCCCATCAGGCCGGCCGCCCCGAGACTGCCAAGTTCCGTCATCAGGTTTTCCATGGTTGCTCCTCTCTGTTTGGGGTCAGTTGGGCGGGGTGTTCAGCTCGAATTCCACCACGAGTTCGCCCGTGATGGCGATGGTTTCACTTCCGGTGTCCTGCCGGGCAGCCAGCAGATTGGGCGGCGCGCCGTCGACCATGGCCTGGACGGCCGACCGCAAAGCCGCTCCGCTCAACGAGCCGGGACCATTCGCCGACAGCACAACCGAACCGATGCTCTCGACGTCGCCGCTGCCCGAGGCGCCCGGCGCATCCCAACTCGCCGACGCGCTGGGGTCGTGCTCGTTCCACGTGGGCGGATCGTTTACGAAGTCCAGCTCACGCAGGCAGCGACCGACCTCCACGGTGCACGCCACGTCGGCCAACAACTCCAGCCGCGTTCCGGGCAGCACCGCAGCCGCCGCGATGCCCCGGGCGGGCGTCTCGTCGGTGCTCAACAGCGCGAAGCCCAGGCTGCGAAGTTCGTCGGTTCCGTTGTTGGCGATCGCCTCGCCCAGCCACGGCGTGTCGGGCATCACCGAGAAGATCCCCGCCGCGAAGTAGACCGGCAGCGTCCACCGCCCGCGTCGCAGCCAGCGAACCACCTGCCGCAACTCGTTGAGATGCACCGCACGGATCGGTGTGGCGCCGCCGATGAGCGTTGCGTCGGTCCAGTCCGATCCGCCGTTGAGCTTCTCGAACAGGCTGACCTCGCCCGCATCGGCCGGGCCCGCGACGATGGTCTTGCCCTCGTCGGCGTCGGCCTCCGGCCACAACCAGACCATCTCCCCGGGCGTCGGTGGCGTGCCGCCCAGTTGGCCGGTGGGCGCTGCCAACACGCCGTCGTCCAGCGCCGCGCGGAGATTCTCAAACGGCGGCGCCTCGGCCGAGTCGAACGTCCCGGCCCGCACGAACGCCCCCGCCGCAATGTGCGAGGAGAACTCGTGCTCGGGCTGATACGTCAGCAACCGTCGGCGATTGACGGCCGCCGCCAGCTCGGTCGCGTCGCTGAGGCGAATCGCATGCACGCCCGGCTCGACAGTGCCGGCCGCGTTGGCGTTGTTCCAGGTCGGGTCGTAGGGCATGGGCTAATCCAGGTACTTGGCGTAAGCGGGATGCGAGAAGACGTAGCGAATCGTCGGCGGGTCGGCCTCGTCGCGCAGGGGCGCGACCAGCACGATCGTGTCGGGGTCCACCGCCCCGCCGGGGCCGAGGGTGAGTTCGGCGAGGTTCTTCGCCGTGAGGTCGACCGATCCGCTCAGGTCCGTCAGCTCGCCGGCCGAATCCCACGTCTGCGGGCGAACGGCGTACATCGCCCCGCCGCCGGACGAGACCACCCGCGCCGGGAACAGCGCCGTGCCCGCCGGCGAGAGATGCACGATCCACCGACCTTCGACGTCGATGGCCACCGCGTCGGTGTCGGCCGACAGCCGTCCGTCCGTGTCGGCCGGCTCGGCGAGATTCGTCACCACGTGCTCTTCGCTGGTGACATACTGCAGAACCCCATCGGCGCCGTACTCGATCGCCCGGGCGGTGTAGCGGTTGCCGCCGTCCAGCCCCGTGAGGCGAACCAGGCGCACCCTCCCGCCGCCACCGACCTGCACCAGTCGGCCGAACCCGTCGTTGTAGAAATCACTCGATTGCATCGCTCACCTCACAGTCAGAATGGTTCGCTGGGAATCGTCGAACTCGTGGCCGACGCGGGTCACCCGCGGCAACCGGCCCGGCGCGCCGGCGAGCGCCAGCCCCCTGCCCTCGATCCCGTCGACGAGATCTCCCACCGCCCAGGTGGGTTCGCACCACGCCAGCGTGAAGGTGGCCTCCACCGCGGAACCCGCCTCCACGTGCCGGCGGGCAATGGCTTTCAGCCGCGGCGTGTCGTCCACCTCCCGGGCCGTTCCCAATCCGTCGGCCCCGGCGAAGATGCTCGCCTCGCTCACCGCCGCCCATTGACCGTCGGCCTCGGCGGGAATGACGTCGCGACCCGCCCCGCCGTCGCCTTCGATCTCGACGATCAGCCTGGCGTCGGAGACAACCGTCGCCGTCACGCGAACACGGGCGTCGCCCGCCAGCGCGGCGCGGTAGTACTCACCGCTGAGCTCGTCGCCGTCGAGAAGCACGTCGCAACGGTCGCCCGCCACGCGGACCGGGCCATCCCACCGACGCCAGGTGAGCCCGGCATCGACGCTGACTTCCACCACGACTCCCAGAGAACGGCCGCCTTCGTCGGTCGAGAGGCAGGCCCCCAGCCGTCGCGGCGTCGGCTGGGTGAAGTCCGTTTCGGACACGTCGCCGAACTCATGAAGAGGCAGGTTCCAGGGCCCGTCGTTGTATGACCCGTCCTCGTTGAGCACCCACCGGCGGAAGACGTCACTCCCGCCGGGCCAGTCGCTCGATCGGCTGCGGACCGTCTCGCCCCAGGTATCCGGCACGTCGTACGGGTCCCATCCGGGCGAGAGTTCGAACGTCGCCTCGTAACGCTTGTAGCCGCCCAGAACGACCACGCCGCGCCGCGCCGGACGCCGGCCGAGTTCCACCGTCGCCCGCCAGAGGTTGCTGCCGGCGGGAGAGGCGGTGTTGCCCGCCGGCGCCAAGCACACCCTGCCGCGCCGACCACAGCCGCGCTGCTGCACGACCAATCCGCCGCCGGCCCGGGCCACGCGCAAAAACAGCCCGGCCCGATCGGCGACCGTCGCGATGGCATCGCGCACCTCTCGGCCGCTCACGTCCAGCCGCCCGAGATCGATCTCCCTCGCCAGGGACACCGTCGACTCGTCGGCCGTGATGGGAATGCCCGGAGCATGCACCGCCAGCAGATACCCCAGCGCGTCGGCCACGCTCCAACGAACGGCGTCGCCCGCCGCGGAGAACACGCGGACCGATCGGCCTTGGACGTCGACCTTCTCCGCCGACGCCCCCGTACCGGTTCCGGCGTTGAACACCACCCGCTCATTGGGCCGGGCCGTCGCCTCGTCGCCATCGCAGGCCATCCGCAGATCAATCGGTTCGCTCAACGCCGCCCGAAACACGTGCACCAGCCGTGCCGTGAGCCGCTCGGATTCGCCGTCGGCCGATACCTCGTGGGCGGCCACCACGCCACGGAACGCCCAGTCGACCTGGCCGAACGGGGCGCGGATGTCCACCGACTGACCGACCGCCGGGAGCGCGGCGAGCTGCTCGATTCGAGGCGGCCGATCGACATGCTCCTGGCGAACCGCCGCGATGCGCGCCCCGCCCAGCTCGGGCCCGGCCAGCCAGTCCACCGACAACGCCTCCAGCCGATAGCTCCGCCTGCCCGCGACCTGCACGCGAGGGCGACAGGCCGGCAGCACCGAAGCGCCGGGGGAAACACGATGCAATGTGATGGTGTTCATGAGACCTCCTGGGGCAGCGCCGCCGGCGCCGACAGGGCCGGACCGTCGGCAACGCGAATCGCCCCCGCCGGCTCGCCCGCCTGTTGACCGGCAACGCAGCGGGCACTGAGTCGACACGGCAGCGCGGGGCAATCGAACGTCACGTGGACCTCCCCGTCGCGCCGGTCAACGTCGACCGAGGCGATCGGAGTGGCGGTATCGAACGGGGCATCGGCGGCGGCGGTGAGGACTTCCACCGAATCGGGCACCGCCAGCCCGACGGCCGACACGATCGAACAGCTCAGCCGCAACCGACCATCGGCCGGACGCTCGGCCACCAGCTCGGACGGGACCGGAAGGACCACCGCCGCAGCCTGGCCGTCCGACGAAACGCGAACGCGGAGCCCGCCCTGCCGGCTTCGCTCTTCCACCCCGGCGGGGGACACTCCGCAGGCCACGATTGCGTAGTCGGCCCCCGGTTCCAGCGATACGGGCAGCTCGATGGTCGGTACGTCGGCCGGCAGAAATGCCACCGGCGCCGCGAAGTCCACCTCGCCCATCCCACCGCGACCGAGGTAGATGTTCGTGCCCGCCTGGTTGTCGCCTTGATCGGTCATGGTTCCTCCCTTACGCCGACCAGGTCAGCTCGCCGCTGGAGACGATCCGCCCGCCCAGTTCGACCATCACGAATCGGCTGGCCGCGCCGGCCACGGTCACGTCGATGGCGACCGATCCGTCGGATGCGGCGATCAACTCGTAGTCGGCGTGTGCGGTCAGCTCGCGGAGCGTCGCGCCGGAGGACACTGTCACCGTGTTGCCGCCGGCCGACGGCGGGCCGAAGTCCGACTCGGAGATCCACACGCGAAGGCGTGCCCGGGCGGCAAGCTCACTGCCGCCCGCGTCGAGCAGTTGCAGCGTGACCGTGCGTGTGTCGCCCGATTCGGCGCCGGGCGTGATGCTCACCGACGGGATTGCCGCGCGGAGATCCTCGCCAAGCCGGTCGGCCGAGACCGCCTCCAGCAGCGTCATGATGGATCGACCCCGGTGGTCTTCGATGTCCGAGAAGTCGTACGCCCCGCCGGCGGTTGTGATCGTCGCCAGCGGCAGGTGCGGCGTTGTGGACGGGTCGGGGAAGCCGGCCGGCGAGACGGTGACACTTCCCTCGGCGGTGAGGTAGACGGCGTTGGCGGCGTTGTCGGTCAGAGCGACGTCGGCCGCCCCCGCGAACGATCGCGGCAGGTCGCCGTCCATGAAGCGGCCCGGGCGGATACCGCAGGTCAGCTCGCCGTCCTTGAATACGCGCAGGTCGCCGGCCCGGCGGGCGGTATCCAGCAGACGGTAGAGCATCCGGTAGAAGCTCACGTAATACGGCGACTCGCCGATGGCCGGGTAGAGCACGTCGTGCTCGGCGTCGGCCTGGCCGGACAGGTCGGTCAGCTCGGCGTCGGTGGGGTACAGTTCGGTCATGAGGTTGCTCCTTGAATGTTGAGGGTGATCCGCCGGGTGGCGGGGTCGTAGTCGGCCGGCGTGACGGCTGCGGGCGGGTCCGGCGGGGGCTGGACGTCCAGCGTTTCGACGGGCCCGTCGACCTGCGCTCCGCTCGGCCGGCGGAGGCGCAGCTTGAGTTGATGTGTGCCGGGCTCCACCAGCGCCGTCCGCAGGGTGACGGAGCGTTCGTCGAAGCCGAACATCCCGCCGCCCATCGCGCCGAGTCCGGCGCCCGGGGCGGCCGAGCCGTCCCAACCGAACGCGCCCCGGCCGAAGCGGTCTTCCCCCCATGCCCAGCGGGGCGCCCACGCCGGCCAGGTGTCCGCCGATGCCAACGGAACCGATCGGAATGTGCCCGAGGCGCCGTCGCCCAGCAGCTCCACTCGGCCATCACGCGGCCAATCGGGCGTCCGCGGCAGGCTGCGCTGAACCACCCACGACGGCGGCGAGATGCCCAGCTCGGCCGACAGGTCGACCATCCGGTCGGCAGCGGACACTGCCGCGATGACACACTCACGGGTTGCCGTCTCGCCGGCCAGCGTGAATCGTCGCGCCTCGGGACGGTCGGTCCAGGCGACCAGCTCGCCGTTGGCGTAGAGCTGATGACACAGTCCGGCGTGTATCGAGCGGAAGCTGATGGTCGCCCGGCCGATCCCGTCGCGGACGGCCGAGATGATCGTGATGCCGTCGGTCGTCGAGGGGCTCATGGCGTCAACTCCCGGTAGAGGATGCGATACTCGCACCAGAAGCCCCTGCCGCGCGCCGGCCCGCGGGTGAGCTCGAACTCCTCGATCAGGCAGTCGTGGCTCGCGCCGGAGGGGGCAACCAGTGATCGCACCTGGCCGTCGAGGCGGGCTTCGATTGCGTCGATCAGGGCCTGGAGGTTCTCCATCGTGTCGGCCTGGAGGCGCCCGGTCTGCTCGATGGCCCGGCTGTCGCGGCCGAGATCCATCGCCAACTGGCCGTTCTGACCCGCCAACGACCGACGATCCGTCCGCCGCCGCAGGCGTCCGGTTCGCAGCTCGGCCGGCCCGGAGGCAAAGAGATTGGTTCCGCCGTAGCTCATCATGACTGGTCCTCCGCGTGGAAGGGGTCGGTGGTTCCGTCGGACGACTCGCACACGAATCGCAGCACCGCCACGGCCGGCGCGTCCTGGGCGTAGCGCGTTTCCACGCGTGTCAGGACGGCCCCGCTCAGGCGGATCGACCGGCCCGGCGTGACGCCGTCGGCCGATGCGATCTCAATGGCAAGGGTTCCCTGCGAGCCGATGACCAGTCCGTCGGCGGTGGCTACGTCGCGGAGGGTCAGCTCGATGTTGTCGCCCAGCGGGCGGGTCTGAATGCTGGAGGGGTGGGCGTCGAGATCGCCGGACCGCCCCAGCGGCTCGCAGCGGCGGGCCACGACGGCCGAGACCGCCAAGGGAAGGGCCTCACCGGCAAACGAGGCCGATTGGATGCGGGTGTATCGCGGCATGGGGTTACTCCGTTTCGTAATGACAGGTCAACTCGCTGACTCGGCCGACGACGGGGCCGTGGAGACCCGCCTCGGGTGAGACGGTTCCCAGGTCCGTGGCGGCACCGATGGGCAGGTCGCTGCAGATGCCCCCGCGTGTGACGTCGGCCAACAATGCTCCGCGCGCGGCGGCGACCAGCTCACCCAGCCTCGCCTCGCTGCCGTCGGCGCCGCGCCGGGTGCGAACGCTCAACTGCAGCGTCAGGCGGATCCATCGACCGGCGGCGGTATCGTCCGGGAGGTGCGATTCCAGCGAACGGAACCGCACAGCCGCACGCGGCATGTCCACGCGCGAATGGTCCTCACCGAACACGACCGCCGAGAAGAGCCCGCTGTCGCGAAGCGTCGTCAGCACGTTGTTGAGCACGTCGTTGATCTCGGGCATGGTCAGATCCTCCGGAGCGTCACGTGGCCGAGCGTGCGGGTCTCGTCGGGCAGGCCGTCGCCGTCGGTGTCCACCGCCACGCGAAGGCGCGTCCGTGCGGTGAGCCACTCCCGGCGGTAGCGTTCGGCCTTGATGCCGGCCGAGTCGGTCTGGCCGCCGTTGCCGCTCCGGGCCGAGAAGATGGTCGCCAGCGCGCCGATTGCGATGGTCTCGCGGAGCACCGCGGCGTCGCAGAAGGTGGGCGGGTCCTGCCGATGGGTCTCGCCGGATCGGCTCAGCATGTGGGCCAACTGGTCGGCGGCCTGGCGGATCTCCGGGCGGTAGCTCCGCACGAAGAAGCCCAGCCCGCTGCCGGCCGACGGCGCGACGGGGTCGCTGTCGGGCGATTCGCGCAGCACGCTCACCGTCAGTTGTGTGGCCGAGTCCACCGAGACAATCTCCACGGCGGTGGGCTCTTCGGGAGCGTCGGTCCAGGTGCACAGCACCATGCCCGCAGCCAGGGCGGCCAGGGCGAAGTCGCTGCCCGGCGAGGTGAAGGTCGATCCGCTCAGGACGCCGTCGCCCCCGGCGATGAGGGTGCGTGAGGCACACCCACCGCCCAGGAAGAGGACCGGCTCGAGCCGGAGCAGATCGCGATCGTGCGTGATGGTGTTCATGGGTGGTCTCGCAGACTCCGCCGCCGGGCTGCCCGGGATGGTTCCCGGACAGCCTCGCGCGACGGGCAGGAAAGGGACGGGGAATCGGGACTAGCCAAGGCCCTGGATCAGGCCGTGGGCCGACTCGTTGCGGAGCTCGACGGTGTACTCGCCGATGACCTCCCCGGCCTCGTAGTCGCCGGTGACCGCCAGGGGCTTGTACTGGAAGCTTCGCCCCGCCAGCGGCAGGACGTCCACGCGGGAGCTGTCCAGAAGCAGGAGGGAGTCGGCCGGCATGGCACGGGAGAGAACGATACGGCAGACGCCGAAATCGCTCTCGTACGTGCTGACCAGTTCGCGATAGGTCGTGTCCTGGGGGCCGTACGTTCGCCCCGCGAGCATGAAGCTGTTGATTTGTCGCTTCTGCAGGCCGTTGACCACGATGGTGTCGATGCGGCTGGAGGAGTTCTCCCAGATGGCCCGCATCGCGGCGTTCAGTTGATCCTCGGTGAGCGTCGGACCGATGGGGAACTCATTCACGCCGGGCTCGAAGCGGTTGGTCGTGATGCTCGGAATGATTCCGCGCATCGTCCGGCGGATGCTCGCGCCGCCTTCGGGATTGGCCGCGGGAGCCGTACCGTTGATGACCGTGCTCTCGAGGTCCCGCAGCATTTCGCGGAGGCGTTCCTGGCGCTGGTAGTCCAGTTCGTCGGCCACCGCGACCTTCCGGACGGCCAGGTCCGAGCCGCTCACGCGGACGCCGGCGGTGAAGATCTGGGTCCAGTTGCCTTTGCGGAGACGATTGGTGAACCGCGCCGTGGGCGAGTCGTCGCCTTCCAGTGCGGCGTTGCCCAGGATGTGCAGCACCTGGCCGTCGGCGAGGTCCTCGGCCGTCGTGCCGCCGTACCCGCGAACTACCGTAACGGTGCCCGCCCCGGTAT
The DNA here is from genome assembly GCA_964646915.1 of uncultured Planctomycetaceae bacterium. Lineage (GTDB taxonomy): Bacteria > Planctomycetota > Phycisphaerae > SM23-33 > SM23-33 > CAZFPT01. The sequence goes on from CAZYIH010000022.1 coordinate 15,811, forward strand.
CGACGGCCGTCACGAGCAGAAGCTCGCTGCTGTCGGCGGGGCGAACCTGGTCGCCCACGCGGAACCGGTCGGCGTGGTCCACGCCGAAGGTCGTGTCGGCCGACGCGTCGGACCAGTCGGTGTCGTCGATGGTGTCGGTGTTGGGCAGCAGCTCGTCCTCGAGCCACTCGTGGTAGGTGCTGGTGGCCCCGCGAACCGGGTCGCCGAGGTGGTCCAGCAGCGGCGTTTCGTACGGGGAGACGATCCCCACGATGTCGCCGACGTCCTCGGCGAGTTCCGGCAGTGTCGAGCCGGCGGAGTAGGTTGCTTTTCCGGTGAATGACATCAGGTGTTCTCCTTGCTGGGCGGCCCGGTTGGGGCGGCCCGTTTGTCCGTGATGGGTTGCTCGCACGACGACGCGGGAGGGCTCTCCGGCGGCGACGGGCGGTCCGGCGTGGGCGCCTGCCCGATCGTGCCTTGCGCGTCAGCCCCGGCCGACGGCGCGTTTGAGGCGGAGATACTCGGCGATATCGCGTCGGTTCCCGCTGGCCGCCGCCTGACGCGCGACGTCCGTCAGTCGGGCGGCGGGGGTGCTTTCTTCGTCGCGGGCGGTGGCGGTGCCCGGAGGCAGCACACCGGCAGAACGGCACAGAAACGGCTTGTCCATCAGCAACTGCTCAACGGCGCCGGCGATGCTGTCCTCGTCGAGGTCCTCCTGGGAGAGGTCCACCCGGCGACCCAGCAGAACCGAGGCCGCTTCGAGGTCCACCACGCCCGCCTGCTGCAGGGCGCGGTCGGCCATCGAGCGTGTCTCGGTGGCTCGCAACTGATGTCTCGCTTCGTCGCGCTGCGACTCGGCCTCGGCGAGCTGATCGGCCCGGCCGTCCAACTCGGCGCGAAGCTCGTCGAGCTGCTTCTGCAGCGATTCGAGCTGCCCCTCGGCCTGCTGGGCCCGGCGGCGATACTTGATCGACTCGCTTACAGGAACCAGCTTGGAGTTCTCACCCGTGGCGGAGGGCTCCTCGGCGGGCGACGGGACGGTTTCAGGGGTCACGGCGGGTTCGGTCATGGTTGGGTTCCTTTCCGGAAGAGGGGGTATCAGCTCTCGGGAGTCTCGGTCTCGGCGTAGCCCAGCTCGGCCAGCACGCGGGCGGGCGGCACGCCGAGGTCCAGCTTGGTCCGGGCCATCTGGAGTTCCTGCTGTTGGTCGCTGGGCAGCGGGCTGGGCCAGTTGACCTCCACCCGCCGCTGGTCCGGGGTGGTCCGAAAGGCGCCGCTTGCGTTGAGCCAGGTCAACGCCAGCTCGGCGATCCGGGCGATGCCCGTCCCGTAGGTCAGCCGCTTGCGCTGCGTGCGAGAGAGCACCCCGGCCAGCAGCACCTTCAGCGCGGTGGCACTGGTGAGATGACCGACGTTGCCCTGGATCAGCCCGGCGGCCAGCGGCGTGACCCCGGAGACCTTGTCCATCGCGCGGCGGACCTGCTCGATGTGCGATTCCTCGCTGGGCGACTCGGCGTCCGAGCCGAACTCCTCGATGGTGGCCTCGGTGTTGGAGGTGGCCCACATCTGCCCGGGCCCGACGGGGCGATCGAGAAAATCTTCGATGCCCTTGCCCAGGTACATCTTGAAGGCCTGGTAGGTCACGCGGTTGGCCCGGTCGCTGAGGCGGGTGTTCAGTTCGTCCTGCAATGGCAGCAGCGGCTCGACGTCGCCGAGGCCCGCGTAGCTGCCCGGCAGCGCGAGGTTCTGGATGTGCACCACCGGCACTGTCGCCAGCGGATTGGGCCCTTCGCTGAGAAGCCGGCGGTTCTCGTAGCGCTGCCACCACGTCCGGCCGAGAATCTCGACGACCTCGACCTCCTCCGGCGAACGCTCGGCCGACCGGGTCCACGGCAGGTGCAGCCATCGCTTCGCGCCGCCGGCCAGTCGCGTGCAACGCTTGCGGTAGACCTGCACCCAGTAGCGGACCTGGCGGCAGTTGTCCTCGGCCAGCACGGGCACCACGCGGGGTGCTTCGATCGCCTCCAGCGAGATGCGCCGGGCAGCGGCGACGGCACGGGCCACCGCACGCTCACCCAAAGCGCCTCCAGCGGAGACGGACAATTCAGGCGTGCCCGGCCGACGGCCCGCATCAGCGGAACGACCAGCGCCGGCGGGAAGGGCGGAAACCGCCTCGCCGGTCCCGTCGGCCGGGGTTCGGAGAGCAACGTCAACGAAGCCGTACACAGAACCGTACAGGGCGAGTTCCTGGAAGAACCCGGCCCCGCCGTTGGCCTCCCACATCGCCTGAAGGACGGCATTGACGGCCGACGCGACGTCGGGATCCCCTGCAAGAGAACGAACGGTGACCGGCCGACCGAAGAGAAAATCGATCATCGTGTCGATCCGCCAGGCGATGTCGTTTTCGATAACGACTTCCTTGCGGGCCACGCCCCCCAGCGGCGAGCCGGACAGGTCCACGCCGGTAATTCGGCCGGGGAGGCCCTGCTCCTGGCTCTGCATGTACGGGCGGGTGGAGGCGTTCTCCAACCTCCGCAACGGCCCGGAAGCAGCGCTCTGGCGGTTGCGGAAGTACTCCCACAGCCGGGCGAAACGCCGCTGTCGCGGCGGGGCCTGTTCGTCGATCAGCCAAGTCAGGTAGTCGAGGTCAAAGTTCGCGTCATCGAAATTCTGCAGGTTCATGGTCATTTGCATGGTCTCCTCACCCTCTCCGCCGCCGACCGCCCGGCGGGTGCCCACCGAGGCGCGCTATACCGAGGTAACCGCGCGCAACTGCCCGGCCGGCCGAGAGAAGAAAAATCCGCAGAAATCCGCTGACTTGACCGGCGCACCCGCCACGACGCGCGCCCAACGAAGGCAGGCAACAGTGCGCATGTGATGGCCGCAGCGGAGGCTGCGCCGGGCATAAAACACGAGACACACGCAACGGGCGAAATGAGCCGATCGACCTGAACGATCAAACCGATGACGACGGTCGGCCGATCGG
>CAZYIH010000022.1:18875-24278 GCA_964646915.1 uncultured Planctomycetaceae bacterium
GAAATGAGCCGATCGACCTGAACGATCAAACCGATGACGACGGTCGGCCGATCGGGTACAATCCCCGCCATGGAACGCAAACAGGACACCTACGTCTGCCCGCTCGAAGGGCGATACGCCAGCGCCGCCATGAAGGAACTCTTCAGCCCCCAGAGGAAGTTCTCCACGTGGCGGCGGTTGTGGCTGGCACTGGCAGAGGCGCAGCAGCAGCTCGGGCTGGACATCTCCGATGAGCAGATCGCCCAGTTGCGGGCGCACCTGGAGGACATCGATTTCGACCAGGCCGCCCGGTATGAACGCGAGTTCCGCCACGACGTGATGGCCCATATCCACGCCCTGGGCGACGTCGCGCCGGCGGCCAAGGCGATCATCCACCTCGGGGCGACGAGTCAGTTCGTCGGCTGCAATACGGACATCCTCACCATGCGGGACGCGCTGACGCTGCTGCGGGACTACCTCGCCAACGTCGTCGACGCCCTGGGACGGTTCGCCGAGGAACACCGCGAGCTGCCCTGCCTGGCGTTTACGCACTTCCAGGCGGCCCAGCCGACGACCGTCGGGAAGCGGGCGACGCTCTGGTGTGCCGACTTCCTGCGCGACCTTCGGGACGTGGAGTATCGTCTGGACTCGCTGGAGTTTCGCGGCGTGAAGGGCACCACCGGAACGCAGGCGAGCTACCTCTCGCTGTTCGACGGAGACCACCAGAAAGTCGAGCAGCTCGAGCAAATGGTGGCCAAGACATTCGGGTTCGACAGGATCGCCCTGGTCACCGGTCAAACCTACAGCCGAAAGGTCGACGCAGCCATCGCCCAGACGCTCGCGGGGATCGGCGTGAGCGTGCACAAGTTCGCCAACGACGTCCGCCTGCTGGCCCATCGCAAGGAGATGGAAGAGCCCTTCGCCACATCGCAGGTGGGTTCCTCGGCGATGGCGTACAAGCGCAACCCCATGCGATGCGAGCGGGCGACCGCCCTGTCGCGTTTCCTCATCGACGTCGCCCAGAGTCCCGTCCACACCGCCGCTGAGCAGTGGTTCGAGCGCACGCTGGACGACTCGGCCAACAAACGCCTGGCGATCAGCGAGGCGTTTCTGTCGGCCGACGCGGTTCTGCAGATCACGCGGAACGTGGCGGAGGGGTTGGTGGTGTACCCGGCCGTCATCGAGGCGAACCTCCGTGCCGAGCTGCCCTTCATGGCCACCGAGAACATCCTGATGGCGGCCGTCCAGGCCGGCGGCGACCGCCAGGAGTTGCACGAGCGCATCCGCCAACACAGCCAGGCCGCCGCGAGGGAAGTCAAAGAGCAGGGACGAGCCAACGACCTGATCGATCGATTGGCCGGGGACGACGCCTTCGCCGCGCTGGACCTCGATGCCCTGCTGGACCCGGCCGCCTTCGTGGGACGCGCGCCTCAGCAGGTCGACGCGTTCATCGCCCAGGCGGTTCAGCCGGTACGCGAGCAATACGCCGACGTGCTCAGCCAGGCCGGCGACCTGAAGGTCTGACCGTTACGCGCCGCCGCGAACCAGTTGAACGAATTGCTCGCCCCGCTGCTCGTAGTTGGTGAACTGGTCGTAGCTCGCACAGGCCGGCGAGAGCAGAACCGCATCGCCGGGGGTGGCAATCTCATCGGCCCGGGCGACCGCCTCGGCAAGGTTGCCGCAGACGGCAAGGCGAGGCTGGTCCTGATCCTTCCGCGCGTCCTCGACGGCGGCTGCGATTCTCTCGGCGGTATCGCCGATCGCCAGGACCGCCTTGGCGCGGGAGGCCAGTTCTGCCGCGAGTTCATCCAACGAGACGCCCTTGTCGTACCCGCCCACGATCATGACGGCCGATCGCGGATCGAACGCCTGCAGGGCGACGATCGCCCCGCGCGGCGTGGTGCACTTCGAGTCGTTGTAGTAGGTCACCCCTCGCCGCCACGCGACGCGCTGCAGGCGATGGGGCAGGCCCGCGAACAGTTCCAGCCCCTTGGCGGCGTCCTCCCGCGAAACACCCAGGCAGCGGGCGATGGTCCAGGCGGCCTGGGCGTTGAGCTGGTTGTGTTTACCGGGCACGCCCAGCGCGAACGACTCGCCCGACGCGTCGAACCATTCCACCCGGCCGGGGGCTTGGGACGCCCAGTCCCGCAGCGATTCATCCTCGCGATTGAGGATCAGCACGTCATCTGCGCCCTGGAAGCGGAAGAGGTTCTGCTTGGCGGCAGCGTAGCAGGCCATGTCGCCGTGGCGGTCCAGGTGGTTGGGCGCAAGGTTTGTCACCAGCGCCACAGCCGGCGAGAGACCCACCTTCGGCAGCGATTCCAGTTGGAAGCTCGAAAGCTCCAGAACCGCGATGTCGCCAGGCCCCATCTCGGGCAGGGAGTTGAGCAGACTCACCCCGATGTTGCCGCCCACGTGCGTTGTGAACCGCCGTTCGAGAATCGCACCGGTCATGGCGGTGGTGGTGCTCTTGCCGACGCTGCCGGTAATGCCCACCCACCGGCAGGGACACCGCTGGAGAAACAGGTTGATCTCCGTGGTCCACGGGACGCCCGCCTGCTCGGCCGAGATCACCATCGGTGCGTCCGGCGGGATGGCGGGGTTCACCACGAGCAGATCGGCCTCGGTGGCGTCGGCTTCGTCGTGCCCGCCCAGATGAAGCGTCACGTCCAGGCCCGCGAGTTGCTCGACGGACGCCCCGAGCGTCTCGGGTGAGGCAGAATCGGAAACGGTGACGATCGCGCCCTGGCCGACCAGCCAGCGCGTCACCCCGAGACCGCCGCCGAAGCGACCCAGCCCGAGCACCGTCACCCGTCGGCCGTGAAGAAGGCCTTCCGGGCCGCCTCCGATTGCTCCGCTGCCGTCGGTCATGCCACCTCCGGGCCCAGTTGGAGCATCGTCATCTCGGCGAGATTGAACTGCTGAATCACCGAGCGAACGTCGTCGTCTGAGACGGCCAGGACATTCTCGATTTCCTCGGCCAACGGGACATGCTCGCCCCGGTAGAGCCAATCGAACCCCACCGCCGAGAGTCGTCCCATGGGCACCTCGCCGCGGAGTGTGGCGCCGGTGGCGATCTTGTTCCGCGCGGCGGTGAGTTCATCGGATCTCGGGCCTTCCTGCACAAATCGTTGCACCTCGGCGCGGACGATATCGATCGCCTCGGCCGTCCGCGGGGGAGCGCAGCTGAGATACGTCATGAACGTGCCCGTCCCGTCGAGAGGGCTGAACGACGTGGTGACCTGATCGGCGATGGCGGGGTCCACCAGCGCGTAGTACAGCCGAGATCCCGAAGCATCGCCCAGGACACAGGCGGCGACGGTGGCGGCGTATCGTTCGTGGTCGCCGGCGGAAGGGGCGGCCGACATGAACCCCACGTGCGAAAGCGTCAAGCGATCGTCCGCCAATTCGTGTGTTCGCGGGGGGGTGGTCCATCGGTCGGTCCGGCGCGGCGGGGTTCCACCGTCCCAGTCGCGGCAGGACTTGGTCACCTTCGCAACCAGCGCGTCCCAGTCCACGTTGCCGACGGCCACCACCGTGAGATTGCCCGCGCGATACCGTCGGTCGAAGTAGTCCCGCATCTGCTCGCGGGTGAGGTTGGTAATCGACTCGTTGGTCCCGAGGATTACATTCCCCAGCGGATGGCTGTGGAAGTATTCGGTCATCAGCCGATCGTACACGCGGAAATGCGGGTGATCCTCGTAGAGGGCGATCTCATCGAGGATGACCTTCTTTTCCATGTCGAAATCATCCTGCCGCAGCGACGGGCGAAGGATGTCGCCCAGCAGGTCCACCAGCCGATCCTGGTACTCCGGAAGGACCGCCCCGTAGAAAACGGTGTTTTCCTCGGAGGTGAAGGCGTTGTAGTTGGCGCCCATCTGGTCGAATTCGAGGTTCACCTGCAGTGCCGTCCGGCGGGGTGTGCCCTTGAAGACCATGTGTTCGAGGAAGTGACTCACGCCGAGGACCTCCGGCGACTCGTCGCGGCTGCCGGTGCGGCAGAAGAACCCGGCCGCCATCGAGGCGGCGTCGGTGTTGATCTCCCCGACGATCGTCAGCCCGTTGTCCAGCGTTTCGGTTCGGAACTCCATTACACATCCTCCGGCCGAGAGGTTTCGACGGGCTCGGGACCCAGTACCAGAATCGTCATTTCCCCCGGCGGATACTCCCGGGCGTACCGCACGACGTCGTCGGCCGTCACCGCGTCGACGGCGGCGGCGACGTCGTCCAGGGTTCGCAGCTTGCCGAGGTAGTACCAGTCGCTCACCAGCGCCCCGGACCGGGCGGAGGTCGACTCGCCCTGCATGACCAGCGAACTTTTCATCTGCGTGCGGGCGCGGGTGATTTCCTCGTCCGTCACGCCGTCGGAGAGCTTGCGCAACTCGCCGACGGTCACGTCGTACGTTTCCTGCGCCAATTCCGGCCGGGTGCCCGCATAGGTGAACAGCCCGGCACACGACAGCAGGCTGTGGTACTGCGTGGAGACGTGATACGCCAGGCCACGCTTCTCGCGGACCTCGGTGAACAATCGCCCGCTCATACCGCCCGAAAGCACCGTCTCCGCCAATCGGGCGGGGTAATACTGCTCGTGGGCAAGCGGCACGGACGGCTGGGCCATCGCCAGGTGCGTCTGGGCGGTGTCGCGTTTGATATGCGTGACCCCGCCATCGGACGCCTCAGCCGTCTGGGGCGCAAGGGCCGGGGTGTCCCACGCGCCGAAGAGTTCCTCGGCGGTGCGCTCCAACTCGCCCGGATCCACGTTGCCCGCCACGGCGAGAATGGCTCCGTGGGAGGGAAAGCCCGCTCTTAGCCGATCTCGCACGTCGCCGGCGGAGAGCGTCTGGAGTGTTTTCTCCTCGCCCAGGGCGCAACGCCCCATCGGCCAGGGGTAGAACCGTTCGCGGAGGAGCATGTTGGCTTCGCGGGCGGGTTCGTCGGCGTAGGAGCGGCGATCCTGGAGGATCAGGTCCCGCGTCGGCTGAAAGGTACTGTCCTCCAGGCGGGGACGGAGGATGATGTCCGCGTAGATTTCGAGGACGTCGCGGAGATTGCGCCCGAGTTGCACAGCCGAGAATACCACGTGCTGGCTGCGGGCGCTGTGATGGTGGTGCACGCCGAGGGCTTCCAGGGCGTCCAGCAGGGCCTTGCTGTCGCGATCACCCGCGCCGCGCATGCGCCACTCGGCCCCGACGGCGGCCAACCCCGCCGATGCCTCCGGATCGTAAGACGCGCCGGCCGGGATCGCCAGCGTCATCGCTGCCGACGAAACATGGGCCATGGGTTGGGCCAGAACGGTGAGTCCGTTGGGCAGTGTCTTTACGTGAAATTGCTCAGCCACGTCCACCTCATTTCCGCGGAATGACGAATGTCCTGATTGCCGTGCGATTGTACACAAATCGCGCCGCCATGCAGCAATTTCCGCCC
>CAZYIH010000023.1:0-19098 GCA_964646915.1 uncultured Planctomycetaceae bacterium
CCGGTCCGTTATAGTATCTTTGGGTTTCCGGTGTCTGGGTTGCCGATCGGCGGCAAGGAGCGCAGCCGTGGCGAAGAAGAAGCATCACGTAGCCCCATTTGAGATTGTCGCGGGCCTGGGCAAGAACCCTCCCCTGCAGGAGGGGGCCGACGAGGAATCGCCGACCCCTCCGGAGGTGCCCCCGCAACCGGAGCAGAAGCCTCGCCGGCACGTGGGAAGCGGCTCGGCGGGTACGCCGATGGCCTCGACGTACCACTCGGCCTCGCCGGTCACCGAGCAGGCCGAACCCGGCAAGCTGACCGTGTCGATCGGACATTTGACCGCGGGGCTGGTCATTGGTGCAGTGATTCTGCTGGTGGCGGGCGCGTTTGTGCTGGGTCGCATGACGGCCGGGCCGTCGGAGGCGACCTCGGCCGGCGTGACGGACGGTGCGAACAAAGCTGCCAAGCGTTTGACCGGAAAGTATTACATGGTAATCGAGGCGCTGGACTTTTCCGCTGCCGGCAGAGAGAAGGCCGAGCACATCGTCTACTTCCTGCAGCAGCAGGGCGTCGAGACGTCGGTGGAGCGGTATCGATATCCCGAGCAGCGTCGGGGGCGTTCTTGGGTCGTGCTGAGCTACAAAGGCTTTCCCAACCCGGCCGACCCCGCCGCGAGGCGATTCGCCGAGCGGATGGCGAAGCTGGGAGAGGAATACAGCAAGCGTTACAGCGGGAATTTCGAATTCTCGCCGAAAAAGTACCCGGACTCACAAAGCCCCTGGTTCGAGGTGTGGAAGTAGCGCACCGCCGGCGGGTCCAAGCAAGCAAACAAGACCGCAACAGTTGGGAGCAGACCCATGACGATGGACAGAACCCTGCGGGCCTCGGGAGGCCTGCTGCGACAGCGAAACGTGCTGACCCGCGCCGAGCGGATCAAGTATCTCACCGACGAAGAGCGATTCGACCCGGAAGACGATTCGCCCTTCGGCCTGCCGAAGGTGATGGTCAGGAAGCCCAAGGCCGGCGGCAAGAAGAAGGGCAAGGAAGAGGACGAAGAGGCCGCTGAGGGCGAAGCCCCCGCGGCCGGGTAAGCGACTCGCCTGCCCCCGAAGACACTCCGAGCCGTCCCGCCCCCGCGGGGCGGCTCGTTTCGAGCGCAGCAGGCGGTGTGGGGCATCCTGCCTGCGCCGTATTCTGTTTTGATAGACACGGGTTTTACAACCCCGTGCAATGAAAGAGGACTCCCGATGGACCCCTGCAAGATCGCACAGCGTATGGGCCGAATCGACGCTTCCGGCATCCGGAAGGTCTTCGACCTGGCAGCGAAGATGACCGACCCGATCAATCTCTCGATCGGGCAGCCCGATTTCGACGTCCCCGACCCCCTCAAGGAGCGGGCCATCGAGGCCATCCGAGGCGGCATGAACCGCTACACCCAGACCCAGGGGACCGCAGAGCTGCGCGAGGCGATCGGTGCCTCCTGCGCCGAGGAGTTCGGCTGGTCGGACGCAGCCGAGCGACCTTACCTGGTGACATCGGGCGTCAGCGGGGCGCTGCTGTTGAGCCTGCTGACGCTGGTGGACCCCGGCGATGAGGTGGTCTTCGCCGACCCGTACTTCGTGATGTACGAGCACTTGGTGAACCTTGTCGGCGGGGTGCCCGTGATGGTGGATACCTATCCGGACTTCACGCCGGACCCGCAGAAGTTTGCCGAGGCGATCACGCCCAGGACGCGAATGCTCATCATCAATTCACCCGCCAACCCGACCGGGAGGGTGTACTCGCGGCAGGAGCTGCGGGAGATCGCCGCCATCGCCGAGAAGCACGACCTGTTGGTGGTCTCCGATGAGATCTACGACGAGTTCTGTTACGACGGGCCGTTCGTATCGATGGCTGAAATTTACCCCAAGACGCTTCTGATGCGGGGCTTCTCCAAGAGCTTCGCCATGACCGGCTGGCGGATCGGGTGGTGCACCGGCCCGCGCGAGATTCTCGAAAAAATGACCATGCTCCAGCAGTACAGCTTCGTCTGCGCGCCCAGCATGGCCCAGGCTGCCGCCGTCGAGGCGATGCAGTTCGACGTCTCACCCTATCGCGACGAATACCGCCGCAAGCGGGATATGGTCCAGGACGCTCTGGGCGAGTCGATGGGGCTGATCCGCCCGGGCGGGGCGTTCTACGCGTTCGTCCCGGCCCCGGTGGGCGACGCGACGGCCTTCGTCACCCGCGCCATCGAGCAGAACGTATTGATCATCCCCGGCAGCGTGTTCTCCACGAAAGACACGCACTTCCGGATCTCCTACGCCACCGACAATGAACTGCTCAAAAAAGGACTCGATATCCTCAACTCGCTGACGTGAGACGGGCAATCAGTCCTTTTCGGGCGGTTTCCGCTTTGGAGGCGGAGGAGGCTTGATCTGCGAAACAGTGCTCGGCTTGGGTTGGTATCCCTCGCTAAGGGGCTTATCGCGCGGATCGGGCGAGTATCCTCCGTTGATCGATCGGATCACGTTCTCGGTTTTACGCCGATTCTGTTCTGCCATGGAAGACCTCAATACTGGATACTGGACAAATGCCTGTATTTCCCTGCCTATTTTACTCGACATGATCGCTGCCGCCAACTACATCTTCGCTCGATTCCAAGGCGAAAAATTCGATTGCGGCGATCGTTTCCTTGGCAATCCAAACGCCTCGGTTCTGCTCCACAGTTTCGTAAGTCCCCTCTTCCTCGTTGAGATAGAATACATGCTGCAGGAAGAGGTCCGTGTAGTCTTCTTTGCCCGAAGCAAGCGAATCGCTGTCGAAAATGCCCTCAATCAGCTCACCATTGGCCGTGCGGACACGCGCCCAGTACGGCTCGCCCCGGGCAAACACATAATCCCAAGCCGTCGGAGCCGGGTGCAGTAAGCGCACTCCCAACCGATGAAGGATGCCCCGCAGCCAGTTTTGCTTATCGGCCACATTCCTGATTCGCCCAAAGACGAGCCCAAGAATCACGGGCACAATGAAGACCGGAATGAACCAAAGGCACAGATATCCAAGAAACCACCGACTGGAAGCAAGGCACCCCGGCTGGCGCAGATCCAAGCCCTTCGGCCAAAGCAGGATAAGAGCGACAAGAAACGGAATGCCGGCAAGGTAGTTGAAGCAACTCAGCGTAAGCGATTCAATGAACTCTACTTTGCCCCGGGGTGCATACGGTGAGCAGGCATCCATGACTTTGCGCCAGAGAAATCCAGGGATCAGGAACAAAACCGCAAGAAGCAAAGCTGCCGGAGTTCCGAGTGACATGTATTCCCCTTAAAGGTGTCTTCGGGCGAGGTGTACTTTACGACACCGTGCCGGTGACTGCAAGCTTCTGTACCCGCTTTACCGCAACCAACCGCTGGGCCCCGTATATTATGCTTGCAATGCCCCAAGGCAGCGGGTATCAAATGCGGCGATTCAGGCAACCAGGCAAGGATGGCCGATGAAGTTTCATCTGGTGGACACAATCGAGTTGATCACGCCGGGCGAGCGGATCGTGACGCGAAAGAACCTCTCGCTGGCCGAGGAGTATCTCGCCGACCATTTCCCGTCGTTTCCGGTGCTTCCGGGCGTGATGATGCTGGAGGCGATGACCCAGTCGGCGGCCTGGCTGGTAAGGGTGAAGCAGAACTTCTCCCGCAGCATTGTGGTGCTCGCCGCGGCACGGAACGTCCGCTACGGGCATTTTGTCGCCCCGGGCAACGCGCTGCGTTGTGACGTGAGCGTCAAGGAGATCGGCGAAGAAATCTCCAGGTTCACCGCCACCGTGATGGTGGGCGACCAGCGGGCCGTCACCGCCAAGCTGGATTTACGGAGCTTCAACCTTGCCGACGAGTCGCCCTGGCTGGCTGAGAGCGACGCAGCCGTCATTCGGCAGTGTCGCCGGACGTTTTCGTTGATCGGCGGTCCGAAGCTTCTGGATGAGGCTGCCTCGGCCGGGCTTGTGTGAGCTTCCCGGCAAGCGGGAATTGACTTTTGCGTCCCCAGTTCCTATACAGGTACACAACAGACAAGGCATCCCAGGATGTGGATGCACGAACCGCTGTCAGGACGGCACGATAGGAGACCGAAACCCATGCCGATGACCGAAGACGAGATCTTCGAGAAGGTGCAGGAAGCCCTCGTGGAAGCGCTGGGCGTGGACGACGACGAAGTGACCCCCGAGGCGAAGCTTGCTTCGGATCTCGGCGCCGAGTCCATCGACTTCCTCGACATTCAGTTCCGCCTCGAAAAGGCGTTCGATATCAAGATTCCCAAGGGCGAGCTGATTCCCGACAACCTCCTGAACAATCCGGAGTTCGTCCAGGATGGAAAGCTCACCGAGGCCGGCCTCGAACAGCTCGAACAGCGCATGCAGCACGCGGATCTGTCCGAGTTCAAGAAGGACCCGTCGGTCGACAAGGTCATGGACCTGTTCACGGTTCAGACGATCTGCAACTACATCGACAGCAAAGTCAACGGCTGACGTCGCATCGCCCCGGGACGCCGCTGTGCCCCCGCGCCCTCGGCGCGAGTGCGCGATCCCGGGCGGGAGCCCCTCCATGCGTTGGATCTGGATTGACCGCTTCATCGAATTCGAGCCGGGCGTCAAGGCCGTTGCGGTCAAGAACGTCTCGCTGGCCGAGGAACATCTTCACGACCACTGGGAGGCGTTCCCCGTCATGCCCGCGTCGCTGATGATCGAGGGAACCGCCCAGACGGCCGGTATCCTCGTGGGGCAGATGCGAGACTTCAAAGAGAACGTCATCCTCGCCAAAATCACCAAAGCCACCTTCGACGGCGTAGCCACTCCGGGCGACCAGTTGAAGTACTGCGTCGAGCTGGATCGCATCGACGAGAACGGCGCCTCCACCAGTGGAACCGTCCTGAAAAACGACCAGCCGTTCGGCGAGGTGAACCTGATGTTCTCGCATGTGACCCCCGAGAACTCCACGCTCGGGCTGCCGGCGGAGAACTTCGTGTTCACCGGGCAGTTCGAACGCCTCGTCGCCCCGTTCACGGAGGGCACCGATGCCCAGTGACCGACGCATCGCCATCACCGGGCTGGGCGTCACGTCGGCTGCGGGAATCGGCATCGACGCGCTCTGGGACGCCCTGAACGACAAACGCCCCTGCGTGGGGAGCATCGAACAGTTCGACGCCGGCGCGTTTCCCTCCTCGATCGGCGGGGAAATCTCCGACTTCTCGGCCCGTAAGTTCGTGCCCAAGAGCTATCGCAAGAGCGTGAAGGTGATGGCCCGCGACATCGAAATCGCGGTGGCCTCGGCGCAGCTGGCGTTCGACGACGCCGGACTGACCACCCGCGCGACGGCCGAGAGCGACGACGAGCTCACTCTCGCTCCCGGGCGAATGGGCTGCAACATCGGGGCCGGGCTGATCTGCACGGACCTCGACGAACTCGGCCTGGCGGTGACGACGGCCGTCACGGACGGGAAATTCGACTTCAAGAAGTGGGGCGAGGAAGGCCTCAACAACCTCACGCCCCTCTGGCTGCTGAAATACCTGCCGAACATGCTCTCCTGCCATGTGACGATCATCCACGGGCTGGAGGGCCCGAGCAACTGCATCACCTGCGGCGAGGCGTCGGGGCACCTGGCCATCGGCGAGTCGGCCCGTTACATCGGGCGCGGCGCGTGCGACGTCGCCATCGCCGGCGGAGCCGAGAGCAAAGTCAACCCGATGGGCCTGCTTCGCCAGTCGCTGCTGAAACGGCTGTGCGAGTCGCGAAACGACGAGCCCGCAACCGCCTGCCGTCCGTTCGACGCCGGCCATGACGGCACGGTGGTGGCCGAGGGCGGCGGACTGATCATCCTCGAGGAGCTGCAACACGCCCTGGGACGCGATGCGACGATCTACGCCACCCTCGAAGGGTTCGGCGGCGCGTGCGACCCGGCCGGTCTGGACGTGACCACCGCCGGGGCGGGCGGTATGGAACTCGCCGTCACCCGCGCGATGGACGCCGCGGGCATCGGGCCCGACCAGATTGCGGGCATCGTCACGCATGGCTCGGGGCACCCGGGCGACGACATGGCCGAGGCAGCCGCCTGGAGCAAGGCGATGGGCGAACGACTGGGAGAGATCCCTGCTGTCTGCCTGACCGGGGCGGTCGGACAGGCCTTCGCCGGAGCCGGCGGGCTGGAAGTGGCCCTCGCGGCAAAAATGCTCCACGAGCAGACCGTCCCGCCGACGGTGAACTTCCAAACGCCGCAGGAGGGATGCACCCTCTCGCTGGCCAACCGGACGCGTCCTCTCGAAGGTGAGTACGTGGTGTCGGCTTGCTACGCGGTGGGCGGCCAGAGCGCCGCGATCGTCCTGAAACGAGCCAACGCTTAACCTCAGCCTCCAAGGCTGACACGGATTCTGGAGCCCATGGACAAGCATCGAGTGGTCATCACGGGAATGGGAACGGTCAACCCGCTGGCCCACGACGTCGAATCGACGTGGAAGGCCCTGCTGGCCGGCGAGAGCGGAATTCGTCCCAACGAACTGTTCGACGCGTCGACCTTCCCGACCACCTTCGCCGCGCAGGTACGGGACTACGACCTGGCCGACCACGTCTGCGACCCCGAGAAGCACGCCACGGCGGGGCGACATTGCCGGTTCGCCCTGGGGGCTGCCAACGAAGCATGGAAGCAGGCAGCACTGGACGAATGCCCCACCCTGGATCGCGACAGCGTGGGCGTCTATCTCGGCAGCGGCGAGGGCAGCCTGGACTTCGACAACTTCACCTCGCTGATGATCGACGCCTGGGAAGATCGCGGCGTCAATACAAAGCAGTGGGCCCGGCTGGCATTTGAGAGGATGGATCTCTGGCGCGAGGTCGAGCAGGAGGCGAACATGGTCGTCACCCACCTCGCCGCGGAATTCGGCGTGCGCGGGCCTGCCTTCAACGTGCTCACTGCCTGCGCCGCCTCCACCCAGGCCATCGGCGAAGCGGCCATGCTCGTGCGACATGGCGACGTGCCCGTCTGCATTACCGGCGGAGCCCACAGCATGATCCACCCGTACGGGCTGAGCGGGTTCAACCGCCTGACCGCCCTGTCCACCCGCAACGACGAGTGGGAAAGCGCCTCGCGCCCCTTCGACATGACCCGCGACGGATTCGTGCTCGGCGAGGGGGCCAGCGTGCTCATCCTCGAAACACTCGAACACGCCCGGGCGCGCGGCGCGACCATCCTGGCCGAGATCGTCGGCTACGGGGCCAGCGCCGACGCCTTCCGCATTACCGACCAGGACCCCGAAGGCGCCGGGGCCGCCGCATCCATGCAGGCCGCCCTCGACGACGCCGACCTCGCCCCCGAGCAGATCGACTACATCTCGGCCCATGGGACCGGCACGACCCAGAACGACAAGGTCGAAACCCTCGCGATCAAACGCGTTTTCGGCGACCGGTCCGAAACGCCCGTCTCCAGCGTCAAGAGCATGCTGGGGCACCTCATCGCCGCAGCCGGCGCGACCGAGCTGATTACCTGCATCCTGGCGATGCGGGACGGCGTCCTGCCGCCCACCACCAACCTCCACCATCCCGATCCCGAGTGCGACCTGGACTACATCCCCAACGAGCCCCGATCGGTGGAGGTCAAGACGGTGATGAGCAACTCGATGGGGTTTGGTGGGCAGAACAACACGCTGATCCTCGCCCCGGTCGAGTAACTCGCCCCACGCCAAGAAGGGGCGCATCGGGCTTGCAGTCCGCCCCCGACCGGCCTTATCATTTCCTGCGTCCGAAGTCTGCCCCTTTTAGCGATTCCGACCATGATGGCGACCGACCTGCTCTCAACCTGCCTGGCCCAATGGACGTGGATCCAGCGAAACTGGGCGTTGCTGGTGATCGCGCTGACCTGCCTGTCGCTGCTGGGGTTCGCCGCCGCGCTGCTGGCGAAGTACATCCGCATCACGCTGAATATCTTCGTGGACACCCACCCCCCGATGTCCATGGGACCGCTGGACTTCAAACCCCTCCACGGCGAGATCGCCCGCTTCCGTTCGTTCGACGGGACCAGCCTGCGCGGAATGCTCCTGGAGACGCCCAACCGGTCGGCCTATCGCGGAACGGTGGTGTTCTGCCACGAGTTCGGCTCGGACATGTACAGCTGCGCCCGCTACGCCCGACCGTTGATCGAGTCGGGGTTCGACGTATTTACCTTCGATTTCCGTGGCCACGGCGAAAGCTCTTGCCCGGGCAAATATCGCCCGCTGCAGTGGCCCTCCGATAAGGACATGGAAGACGTACTGGGTGCCTGTGCACACGTCGAGAGCATGCTCGCCGGGCAGAACAAACCCACGGGCATCGGCATATTCGGTGTCTCGCGCGGTGCCGGGGCCGCCATCCTGGCCGCCGCCACGGATCCGAACATCCGCACCATTGCCTGCGACGGGGCCTTCAGCACCGACGCCACGCTGATCGCCCTGATGAAACGCTGGGCGGGCATTTTCGCGCGGATCCGCCTGGTCTACGAGAACCATACCGAAGGGTTCTGGCGATTCCTGCTGTGGTGGCTGCTGCGATTCGCCCAGCCTCGAATGGGCTGCCGATACCCCTCGGTGCGCAGGGCGTTGGCGGAAATGCAGTCGCGCCCGATGATGTTCATTCACGGCCAGCGGGACAGCTACATCCGCGAGGACCAGTCACGCCTGCTTTACGAGCTCTCGCCGTCGCCGAAGTACCTCTGGATCGTCGAGGGTGCCAAGCACAACCAGTCGGTCGTCGTTGAGCCGAAGGAATACGCACAGCGGACGGTGAGCTTCTTCCGGAAATACCTCGCCGGGGAGGACATCGCCGAGGAGGACATCTCCGCCCCCGCCTCGGTGAACGTGGCGTAACGCAGACCAATCTCCCTGTCGCCCGGGCGGGCGATCCGGTATACTTCCTTCCCGGGCATCGCCGCAGGCCGATGAACCCACGGAACGTTGTCCCGGCAAGCAGGTTGCGAGCCCTGAAACGACAATTGCACCGGCCCGGCTACGGGAGTTTGATGATCTTGTCACGGACCATTCTGACCGCCAGCGCTGCCTTCGGGCACGCTCGCCGATCGACGCGCCTGAGGGGGGTAGCGCCATGAGCTTCTGGCAGACACTGTTGAGACCTGTCGCGCATCTGGCGGCCCGGCATGCGTCGGCGCAACTGGAGGCGTTCCTTCAGGCTCATCGGAAAACCGCGCGGGTGCAGCACGAACTGCGTGACGAGATCGTCTCGCGAACGGCCAACACCGCTTTCGGCCGCGATCACGGCTTCGCGAAGATCCGCACCTGGGACGACTGGAACCGCCAGGTTCCCGTGCGGGGGTACGACCAGCTTCGCCCGTATTTCGATCGGGTGCTGGCCAACGAACCCACCGCCCTGCTGCCGGCCGGTCAGCCGGTATTGATGTTCTCGCAGACCTCGGGAACCACCGGTCGGCCGAAGAATATCCCCGTCACGCCGCGTTTCCTTACCGACATCCGCCGCGGCTGGAATGTCTTCGGGCTGGCAGCGCTGAAGGATCACCCGGACGCCTGGCTGCGGTACATCCTGCAGATTTCTTCGCCGAAGACCGAGTCCAAGAGCTCCTCCGGGCTGCCGTGCGGGGCCATCAGCGGTCTGCTGGCCGAGACGCAGAAGCGCATCGTCCGCCGGATGTACTGCGTGCCCCCGTGCGTGTCCACCATCAAGGACCCCGAGGCGAAGTACTACACGATTCTGCGTTGCGGGATCGGGCGGGACGTCGCCTTCATCACCACAGCCAATCCGTCCAGCACCATCCGCATGGTCGAGGTCGGCCAGCGCCACGTCGAGGCGTTGTTGCGGGACGTCGCCGAGGGCACGTTGACTCCGCCGGGGGGCATCTCCGGGGATATCGGGCATCGCCTGCGGTTCGGCAAGAACCCCGCCCTCGCCCGGCGGATGGAAGAGGGCATCGCGCGGGACGGGCAACTGCTGCCGAGGCATTTCTGGAACATCTCGTTCCTGGCCAACTGGACGGGCGGAACGCTGAAGCTGTATCTCTCGCGGCTGGCGGAGCTGTTCGGCGACGTGCCCGTCCGGGACATCGGCTTGCTGGCCAGCGAAGGTCGGTTCACCGTCCCGCTTGCGGACAACACGCCGGCCGGCGTGGCCGAGATTACGGGCAACGTCCTGGAGTTCATTCCCGCCGACCAGCGCGAGCAGGACGCCCCGGATGTGCTGCAGGCCCACGAGGTGGAGGTGGGCGAGGAGTATTTCCTGGTGGTCACCAACTGGGCGGGATTGTTCCGCTACGATCTGGATGACCGCGTGCGCGTGGTGGATCGCATGGACGACTCGCCGGTGCTGGAGTTCCTCTCCCGCGGCAAGCACACAGCGAACATCACCGGCGAGAAGCTCACCGAGCACCAGATCGTCGAGGCGATGAAGCGAGCGGCCGCAGCGCTGCGGGCCGAGGTCAATCGGTTCATCGTGCAGGGACGGTTCGCTTCCACGCCGTACTACGAACTCCGCATGGAGGCCGACGACCCTGCCGTCCCCCAACGCCTCGCCGAGACGCTCGACACCGAGCTGGGCGAGCTGAACATGGAATACCGCTCGAAGCGGTCCAGCGGGCGACTCGGGCCGATCCGTCCGATCCGCCTGCCACGGGGCACGCTGCAGCGGGCAGAGGACAACCACATTCGCCGGCGACGCGGACGCGGCGAGCAGTACAAACACCAGTATCTCATGACCGACGTGCAGGCCGAGCCGTCCGAGCAGGCTGTGGACGCGGAGGAATAACGCCCACGGGCGTGTGATCGGAGCAGGCAATGGCGGAACTGGAATTCTTCGGAGCGGCCGACACGGTAACGGGATCCATGCACCTGCTGCACGTGCCCGACGGGCCTGTCAGCCTCGATTGCGGCCTCTTCCAGGGGCGGCGGTCCGAGGCCCGCGAGAAGAACCGCACCTTCCCCATCCGCCCGGATGGGATCCAGTCGATCCTGCTCTCGCACGCCCACATCGACCACAGCGGCAAGATTCCCGGCCTGGTGAAACGCAAGTTCAACGGACCGGTCTATTGCACGCCCGCCACGGCCGATCTGTGCGACGTGATGCTGCTGGACTCGGCCCACATCCAGGAAGAGGACGCGAGGTACTGGAACGAGAAACGCGCCAAGAGCAAAGCCGACCGCATCGAACCGCTCTATCGCCAGCCGGACGCGATGGCCGCCCAGCGATTGTTCCAGCGCGTCCCGTATGACGAGTCGTTCGAGTTCGCCCCGCACTGTCGGGCGCGGTTCATCGAGGCGGGGCACATTCTGGGCTCGGCGTGCCTGCTGATCGAGTTGGACAAGCCCCAGGGCGTCACGCGGCTGCTGTATACCGGCGATCTGGGCCGATTCAACGTGCCCATTCTCCGCGACCCGACCCATCCGATGCCCGAGGTGGACTACCTCATCACCGAGAGCACCTACGCCGACCGCGTCCACCACAACCCCACCGACATGAAAGAGCAGCTGGTCTGGATCATCAACCAGACGCGCGAGGCCGGCGGAAAGGTCATCATCCCTGCCTTCTCGGTGGGACGGACGCAGACGGTGGTGTACTACCTCCACCGGGCGATCGCCGAGGGGATGATGGATCCCATTCCGATCTTCGTCGACTCGCCGCTGAGCACCAACGCCACCGAGATCTTCAAGAAGCACCCCGAATGCTACGACCAGCGGGCCCGCGACTTCTGGCTGCAGGAGGGCGATATCTTCGGCAGCGGGCTGGTGAAGTACATCACGCAGGTTAATGAGTCCAAGGCGCTGAACCACTTCCACGACCCGTGTGTGATTATCGCCTCGGCCGGCATGTGCGAGGCGGGGCGCATCCTCCACCATCTCAAGAACAACGTCGAGGATGAGGCGAACACCGTCTGCATCGTGGGGTTCATGGCCCAGAACACGCTGGGGCGGCGCATCGTCGAGCGACGCGAGGAGCTGAAAATCTACGGCAGAATCTACAAGCTGCTGGCCCGGGTGGAAGTGCTCAACGGGTTCAGCGCCCACGCCGACAGTCGAGATCTGCGCAAGAGCTTCGAGCCGATCGCGAAAAACCTCAAAGCCGCCTTCTGCGTGCACGGGGAAGGCCCCCAGCCACGGGCGATGCAGGACATCCTCGAAGAGCTGGGCTGCCCGAACGTGGTCATCCCCCAACCCGGACAGAAGTTCACACTGGAATAGAAGCGAGAGCTGCAGAGCCGACCGAGATCACCGCGATACGGTTCACCTCCCGGAAGCACAATCGTGCCGCCACGTCGATCGCTTTCAACGGTTTGGGTTGCAGAAACCGGCGTATCGGGTACCATGGTCGGACTATCGACCGCCGGCGGTCCTGTCGTTTCAGGCGTCCCCGGCGAGCCCTTACCCGAGACAGAATCATGCAGACGTTCAGCGACGAGGTACTCAAGAGGACGCACCACTGCAACGAGCTGCGATCCGGCGACGTGGGCTCCCACGTGCGCCTCTGCGGCTGGGTGCGAAGCTACCGCGATCATGGCGGCGTGGTGTTCATCGACCTGCGCGACCGTGAGGGCATTACCCAGGTGGTGTTCGACCTGCCCGACGACGAAAGCGACGAGTCCGCCGTCGCCCGGTACAATCTGGGTCGCTCGCTGCGGAACGAGTGGGTCATCGCCACGGCGGGCACGGTACGCCCGCGCGGCGAGGATCGCATCAATCCCAAGCTGGGAACCGGCGAGATCGAGGTCATCGCAGATGAACTGACCGTTCTGAACCGCTCGGCCACCGTGCCCTTCGAGCCCGACGAGTTCACCACCGTCCAGGAAGAGCTCCGCCTGCAGTATCGCTACGTGGATATCCGTCGCCCGAGCATGACCCACGCGCTGCGCCTGCGCCATTCGATCAGCCGATCCATGCGGAATCTGCTGGATGACGAGGGTTTTGTGGAAGTCGAAACGCCCTTCCTCACCAAGAGCACGCCCGAAGGCGCCCGGGACTTCCTGGTTCCTTCCCGCCTGCAACTGGGCGAGTTCTACGCCCTTCCGCAGAGCCCGCAGCTGTTCAAACAGATCCTCATGGTCGGCGGGCTGGACCGCTACTATCAGATCGTCCGCTGCTTCCGCGACGAAGACCTTCGTGCCGACCGTCAGCCGGAATTCACCCAGCTGGACATGGAGATGAGCTTCTGCTGCGAGCAGGACGTCATGGACGTGACCAACGCGATGATGGCCAAGGTCTGCGAGGCAGCCGAGGTCGAATATCCCGCCGAGGTCCCGCACATTTCCTACGCCGAGGCGATGGACAAATACGGCATGGACGCCCCGGACATGCGATTCGGGATGCTGCTGCATGACGTCGGCGAGATCGTCGCCAAGACCGACTTCAAGGTGTTCACCGGCGCCCTGGAAAGCGGCGGGCTGGTCAAGGCGATCTGTCCCAAGGGCGGGGCGAAGTTCACCCGCAAGGAGATCGACGCCTACACCGCCTACGCCTCCGAGTTCGGTGCGAAGGGCCTGGCGTGGTGCAAGCTGGAAGGCGGCGACTTCGCCGGCGGGGTCAGCAAGTTCCTCTCCGACGACGTCAAAGCCGAGCTGAAAAACGCCACCGGCGCCGAGGAAGGCGACATCCTGATGTTCATGGCCGACAAGGCCTCGGTGGTCAACCGGGTGCTGGGCGAGCTCCGCGAGAAGCTGGGCGCGGACATGAACCTTTACGACGCAAAGGCGATGGCCTGGTGCTGGGTGACGGACTTCCCGCTGATCGAGTGGAACGAGGACGAGAACCGCTGGGACTCGCTGCACCATCCGTTCACCGCCCCGAACATCGAAGACCTCGACAAGCTCGACAGCGACCCCGGCGCGGTGCGCTCGCGGGCGTACGATCTGGTCTGCAACGGCCATGAGTTGGGCGGCGGGTCGATTCGTATTCACGACCTGGAGATGCAGAAGCGTGTCTTCGGGCTGCTGGGCATCGGCGAGCAGGAGGCCGAGGAGAAGTTCGGCTTCCTTCTGGACGCCCTGAAATACGGTGCGCCGCCGCACGGCGGGCTGGCGATGGGCCTGGACCGCATCGTGATGCTGCTGACGGGCATGCCCTCACTGCGTGACGTGATCGCGTTCCCCAAGACGCAGCGCGGCACGTGCCCATTGACCGACGCGCCCTCGCGCATCGACCAGAAGCAGTTGGCCGAGCTGGACCTCCAGCTGATTACCCCGCCCGACGAGGCGGAATAGCGATCTCGCAAGGGCTCGATGGTCGGTGAAGGAGAACAACATGTCGCGATTCACCAGGACCGTCCAGGAATCCGTCGGCAAGGCACCCGGTGCGCTGATCTACGTCGGCGAACAGGCCGACGGCGAGCCAGCCCTCTCGCTGATCGAATACGACGCCGACCATCTCGAACAGCGCAGCCTCGACGACCCATCCACAACCGGCGAATTCAAGAACACCCCGCCGGTCTCGTGGATCAATATCACCGGCATCCACGACGTGGAATTCGTCCGTTCGGTCGGCGAGCAGTTCGGCCTGCACTCGCTGATGATGGAAGACATCGTAAACACCACACAGCGTGCGAAGGTGAGCTTCGACGACAACTTCCTCTTCGCCGTGGTCAAGATGCTCTCGTTCGACAGCGACCAGGACGCCGTCCGCATCGAACAGGTCTCGCTGATCTGCGGGCCGAAGTATCTGCTGAGCTTTCAGGAGCGTGAGGGGGACGTGTTCGACCCGATCCGCCAGCGCATCCGTCACAGCCGCGGGCGCATCCGCACCGCCGGGGCCGACTACCTCGCCTACGCCCTGATGGACGCCGTGGTGGACAACTACTACGTCATCCTCGAACAGATCGGCGAACGCGTTCAGAAGCTCGAACAGCGCGTCATTACCGACCCGGACCCGGAAGTTCTCCGGACGATCTACCGCTACAAGCACGAGATGGCTGCCCTGCGTCGCGCCGCCTGGCCGCTGCGGGAGGAAGTGGGCATGATGGTCCGCGAAGAGCACCCCCTCATCGCCGAGGACACCCGCCCCTACGTGCGAGACCTCTACGAGCACGTCGTCCAGTCGATCGACACCATCGAGACCTACCGCGAGATGACCTCGTCCATGCTGGAGCTCTACCTCACCTGCGTGTCCAACCGCATGAACGAGGTGATGAAAGTGCTCACGATCATCGCGACGATCTTCATCCCGCTGAGTTTCGTCGCCGGGCTCTACGGGATGAACTTCGACCCGGACGCCTCCCCGTGGAACATGCCCGAACTGGGCTGGAAGTACGGCTACCCGGCCGTCCTGACGGTCATGGCGATCGTCGGAGGGGGTATGCTGTTGTATTTCCGCCGGAAACGCTGGCTGTAACACATCCTTCTCGCCCGGGGCGAGCATCGCGGGGGCGGCGAATCGTACCTTTCCTGTAGTGCCCCGCCGGGCGAAGGAACCGCCGAGGCGAGAAAAGCGGGGCAAACCACGCATTCCCGTAAATCGCACCGCCGTGCTGTCCGATAGCATGTGCGGGGAGAGAACACTCATGAAAACAGTGAACGACATTCTCATGGCCAAGGGTCCGGACGTAACGGTCGGCCTGCCGGAAACCACCGCGCTCGAGGCAGCCCGCCTGATGGCCGAAGCCAAGTGCGGCTCGTTGGTGGTCATGGACGGGCAATCGCCGGTGGGTATCTTCACCGAACGGGACGTCCTGATGCGTGTGGTCGCCAAACAACGCAATCCGGAAACCGCCGTTCTCGCCGACCTCATGACGCCCAAGGTCACCTCCGTGGGGTTGGATACGCCGGTGCGACAGTGCGCACAGGTCATGCAGGAGCAACACATCCGCCACCTCGCCATCATCGAAGAAGGCGCGTTGATCGGCATGATCAGCTTCCGCGACGTGCTGGACGCCGAATTGGCCGAGGTCGACCACCCCGACCCAGCCGCCAGCCTGTAACCCGCGACCAACCCCCGCCAGACCGAAGCAAGGCTGTTATTCTTGAGGCTCCCACCACGACGACGGTGGGCTTGCCGGTTTGATCGATGACCTTCCGGACTCATTTCTCATGCTGCCCGTTGTCGCCCCTCCCGTCGGCCGCTACAATGCCGCTTTCATCCCAACCCGCCACCGACGGAACGGACCATGATTCATCGCATAGAGATACGACCCGACGAAAACCACGGAAACCCCCACGCCCAGAGCATCGCACACCAGATTCGCGAGCTGGGCATCGAGAGCGTCACCGGCATCCGGTCGGCCAAGCTGTTTTTCCTGGTCGGAGAGCTGACCGACGCCAACGCCCAGCGGGTGGCCGAGGAATTGCTGATCGATCCGGTAATCCAGCGCTACGTCACCGGCGCGAGCGACGCTGCGGGGCAATCCGTGATCGAAGTACACCTCCAGCCCGGCGTGATGGACCCGGTCGCCGCCTCGACGGAAAAGGCGATCGCGGACATGGGCCTGCAGATCGAAGCGGTCCGCACGGGCCGACGCTATGAACTCTCCGGCGACGTCTCCGAGGACGACGCCCGCACCATCGCCGGGAAACTGCTGGCCAACCCGGTGATCGAAGACACCTTCTTCGAGGCCCACACGCCCGAGGAGATCCACGCCGAGCCCTATCGGCTGGACGTTACCGAAGTCGCCATCCGCGACCTCGACGACGTCGGCCTGGAGAAGCTCTCCCAGCAGGGCGACCTGTTCCTGAACCTCACCGAGATGCGGGCGATTCAAGAGTATTTCCGCAACCTCGGACGCGACCCCCGGGACGTGGAGCTGGAGATGATCGCCCAGACCTGGTCGGAGCACTGCGTCCACAAGACGTTCCGCTCGGACGTGCAGGTCCGCAACGGCGACGGA
The DNA here is from genome assembly GCA_964646915.1 of uncultured Planctomycetaceae bacterium. Classification (GTDB taxonomy): domain Bacteria; phylum Planctomycetota; class Phycisphaerae; order SM23-33; family SM23-33; genus CAZFPT01. The sequence continues at coordinate 16,789 of CAZYIH010000023.1, forward strand.
GAGGTGATCGAGGAGATCCCCAACCTCATCAAGACCACCGTGTTCGGCTCCACCCACGAGCTGAACAAGCCCTGGTGCCTCAACGTATTCGAAGACAACGCCGGCGTGATCGAGTTCGACGACGAGTTTGCCGTGTGCTTCAAGGTCGAAACGCACAACCACCCCTCCGCCATCGAGCCATACGGCGGGGCGTCTACCGGCATCGGCGGGGTCGTCCGCGACCCGATGGGCACCGGCCTGGGCGCCCGCCCGGTGGCCAATACCGACGTGTTCTGCTTCGGCGATCCGAGCATGGCCCTGGCCGACGTGCCCAAGGGCGTGCTGCACCCGCGGCGCGTGATGCGCGGCGTGGTCGGCGGCGTGCGGGACTACGGAAACCGCATGGGCATCCCCACCGTCAACGGAGCGGTCTACTTCGACGATCGCTACCTGGGCAACCCGCTGGTGTTCTGCGGCACGCTCGGGCTGATCCCGCGAGACAAAGCCACCAAGCGGACGCCCAACGAGGGCGACGCGATCGTGGTGGTCGGCGGACGCACCGGCCGGGACGGCATCCACGGGGCCACCTTCAGCTCCGGTGAACTGACCCACGCCCACGAAACCGAATTCTCCCACGCCGTGCAGATCGGCAACGCCATCACCGAAAAGAAGATGCTCGACACGATCATGCAGGCCCGCGACAAGGGGCTGTTCACCTGCATCACCGACTGCGGCGCCGGCGGGCTCAGCTCGGCCATCGGCGAGATGGGCGAAAAGATCGGCGCCGAAGTCCACCTCGACCGCGTTCCGCTGAAATACGCCGGCCTCTCGTATGACGAAATCTGGATCTCCGAAGCACAGGAACGCATGGTCATCTCGGTATCGCCGGACAAGCTGGACGAAACGCTCGCCCTGTTCGCATCCGAGGACGTCGAAGCCACCAACATCGGAACCTACGGCACCGACGACCGAAAGCTGCGCCTGCATTACGGCGACGCCATCGTGGGCGAGTTGGACATGGACTTCCTCCACGACGGCCTGCCGCGTCCGACCAAGGACGCCCTGATCGATCGCACGCCGAGAGCGACACCCACACCGGCGACGCGCGAAGACTACACCACCGCCGTGACGGACATCCTCGCATCGGCCAACGTCGCCAGCAAGGAATGGATCATCCGCCAGTACGACCACGAGGTGCAGGGCGGCAGCGTCGTCAAGCCCCTCGTGGGCGCCACCGAGGACGGACCCGGCGACGCCGCCGTCGTCCGGCCGGTGCTTTCCAGCCAGAAGGCCGTCGTGCTCTCCTGCGGGATGAACCCCAGACTCGGCGACCTGGACGCCTACCACTCGGCACTGCACGCCGTGGACGAAGCGCTGCGGAACCTCGTAGCCGTGGGCGGCGATCTCGAGCGAACCGCAATTCTGGACAACTTCTGCTGGGGCAACTGCAACAAGCCCGACCGCATGGGCTCGTTCGTGCAGGCCGCCAAAGCCTGCCGCGACGCCGCCCTGACGTACGGCACGCCGTTCGTCTCCGGGAAAGACTCACTGAACAACGAGTTCCGCACCGACTCGGGCGAGGTGATCGCCATCCCGCCGACGCTGCTGATCTCCGCGTTCGGCGTAATCGACGATGCCCGCCGATGCGTGACTGCCGACGCGAAAGTCGCCGGCAGCGCCGTGTACCAACTCGGCGCGACGCGCCCCGAACTGGGCGGCTGCCACTACCTGCTCACCCAGGGCATCGAGAGCGGCAACGACGTGCCACCGGTGGACCCCGCCGCCAGCCGAGCAACGATGATCGCCCTGAGCAACAGCATCGCCCAGGGCCTGGTGCGGTCCTGCCACGACCTCTCGGAAGGTGGGCTCGCGGTGGCCGCTGCCGAGATGGCCATGAGCGGGCAGCTCGGGATGGACATCGAAATGCACGCTGTCCCGGTGACAGACCTCCCCGCCGGCGACGGGCAAGGTGAAAGCAACCACCTCGGGTTGATCGCCAAACTGTTTGGCGAGTCGGCCGGTCGATTCCTGGTGGAGGTGCTGCCGGAGAATACCGACGCCTTCGAGAAGGCGATGGGCGAGGTGCCCTTCGGACGGATCGGCACGGTGACCGACACCCGCCGCCTCGTGATGACAACCAGAGAACGCCCCGTGGTGGACCTCTCCATCGACCACGCAAAGACCGCCTGGCAGAGCGCCATCCACGGGTAGATAGAGGTGACAGCCCCTGCCACAGAGAACACAGAGAACGCAGAGAGAGGCAGGAATTGCAGATTGCGGGTGCAGGCGATTCCCTGAGTGTGGCACGGGCAATGGGGGTACTGGCCACAG
>CAZYIH010000023.1:19198-20453 GCA_964646915.1 uncultured Planctomycetaceae bacterium
CACAGGTCCCGGTCACGATCCACTACAAGGATACGGAAATCGAAGGGCAGCGACTCGACCTGATCGTTGGCAACAGAATCGTCGTTGAAATCAAGGCTATCGAGAAATTGGCTCCCGTGCATGAAGCCCAGTTGATCAGCTACCTGAGAAGCACGGATATGCGCATGGGCCTCCTCATTAACTTCAACCAAACGCTACTGAAACACGGAGTGAAACGAATTGTGAACTGACCCGGTTGCGGCTGGGTCTGACAATCGAAACAACCAGCCTTCGTGGCCTCTGTGGCCTCTGTGGCAAAGAACCAACTATGGCGACACCCAAAGCATTGGTACTGAGATCGGCCGGCGCGAACTGCGACCGGGAAACCGAATTCGCCCTCCAGCAGGCGGGCTTCGAGGCGTCGCGCGTCCACGTGTTCCGCGTGATGGAGAACCCCGCGATGCTCGACGACGTCCAGTTCCTCGTGATTCCGGGGGGGTTCAGCTACGGCGATGACGTCGCTGCCGGCAAGATTCTCGCCAACCAGATGCTCCACCGCCTGGCCGACCCGCTCAACCAGTTCGTCGCCGATGGCAAACTCGTGCTGGGGATCTGCAACGGCTTTCAGGTTCTCGTCAAGAGCGGCCTGCTGCCCTGGGCGAAGGTGGACCCCGCCACGGCACATAAAGACGTCACGCTCGGCTGGAACGACAACGGCCGATTCGAAGACCGCTGGGTGCACCTGCGCGTCGACTCGGACAAGTGCGTCTTCCTTCCCGCCGGCGAACGCATCGCCCTGCCCGTCGCCCATGGCGAGGGCAAGTTCATCCCGCGCAGCGATGACGTGCTCAACCGTCTCCGCACCGACGGCCAGGTCGCCCTGCGCTACGTCGACGGTGACGGCAAGGGCGGACCCTTCCCGGTGAACCCCAACGGCAGCGTGGACGACGTGGCCGGCATTTGCGACCCCAGCGGCCGCGTGCTGGGACTCATGCCCCACCCCGAGCGGTTCGTCGAGATCACCCACCACCCCCAATGGACGCGCAAAGACCTCACCCGCGCCGACGGACGCATCTTCTTCGAGCGGGCTTTCGCGCATCTGCACTGATTGACTTGCCACCTCGCCGGCGATACCGTCAATGGACGCAGTCGGCCGGGCGGGCACGTTGCACCGTCGGCCAAGACACTCGCAGGGAGACCGCATGTCCTCGCTGAAGTTCACGCGATACGCCTGGCCGCAGATGCACCTCACCGCCGGGGCAATGCTCCTGCTGCT
>CAZYIH010000023.1:20553-23759 GCA_964646915.1 uncultured Planctomycetaceae bacterium
ACCATCGAACGGATCGATTACCAACCCGGCGCGTTTCTGGATGCTCGCGACCCCGCTGCCTCCGAGAAGAACGAAGCCGCTACCATTACCATGACAATCCAGCACGACGGACAGAGCTACCCCATCGCATTCCGCCAGATCGCCGGGCTCATCGCGCGACGCATCGTGACGGATCTCCAGCCCGGGCAAGTCGTCACCCGCGGCTCGCGCATGGGGATGATCAAGTTCGGCTCGCGTTGCGAGCTGATCGTCCCGCGCGAGATCGCCGGGAAAATCCTCGTGGACGTCGGCGATGCCGCCATCGCCGGCCAAACGCCGCTGGTGGAGCTGCCCCGGGAACGCTTTCTCGAAGACTGACCCGCCCTACCGCCGATGATGCACACATCCAGCCACCCCATAGGGAAAGACAAGCATGATTGACCTGGACCCGGACACACACCAGGACGCCGCCGAAACGAACGGCCCGCCGAAGGACGCCGACGAAGAGCTCCACGAGCACGGGGCCATGCGACGGCGGATTCTCCGTGGCACGCACCTGCTGCCGTCGCTGCTGACGGTCATGAACGGCGTACTGGGATTCGGCGCGGTCCACTTCGCCACCAAAGACGCCATCGGGACCACAACGATGGCGAACCTCTCGATGGCGTGCTGGCTGATCGTGGGCGCGATGATCTGCGACATGCTCGATGGCAGAGTGGCGCGGATGACCCGCCGAACGAGTGACTTCGGCGGCCAGCTCGACAGCCTCTGCGACGCCGTGAGCTTCGGGGTGGCACCGGCGATTCTCGCCTGCCGGGCCGGCGTACTGGTGCTGTACTCCCAGCAACTGGTCCCGCTGTCCGGCGCGGGCGGACTGGGCGTTGTCATCGGCAGGTTGATGTGGTGCATCTCCGCGATCTACGTCGCCTGCGCCGTGCTCCGCCTGGCGCGATTCAACGTCGAGAACGAACCGGACGAATCATCGCACCTGGCATTCGAGGGGCTCCCCTCGCCCGGGGCGGCGGCCGCCGTGATCGGTGCGGTGCTCCTGCTGACCCACCTGGCCCGTCGCGACTGGGGCGTGCAAACCTGGCTGCTGCCGACCGCTACGCTCGCACTGCCTCTGATCACGCTGATGGCCGCCCTGCTGATGGTCTCTCGCGTGGGCTACCCGCACGTGGTCAACCAGCTCATCCGCTCGCAACGCCCGTTCGGAACACTCGTGAAGCTCACCATCCTGGTGGTGTTGCTGCTGATCGAGCCGCTGATCTTCGCAGCGGCCGGCGCCATCGGCTTCATGCTCGCCGGCGTGGTGCGAGAAGCCATCCTCACACTCCGAGGCCAACCGTTGACCGACGACGGATCCTGAGAGAACTCACAACCGTTCGGCCGACCCGGCAACCGGCCCGGGAGCGCTGCATTGAAATGGGTTACCACTTCACGTCGCGGAGCTTGAGCTCGACGGACGTGTTCCCTCGGAAATGGTTCAGCGTGGGCTCTGCCGCCACGTCGACGGTACGCACGCCGATGAGTTCCTCGGCCAGATCGCCCATTCCAAAGCCCACCGCACGGATCCGTCCGTTCTCGTCGCCCAGGACCATGCCCAGCGTTTTGCCCGTCTTGCCCATGCGTTTGGGCTGACCCAGCAGCTTCATCCCGCGCAGAACGATCACCGGCGGCGGGTTTCCCTGCCCGAACGGGGACAGGCCCGCGAGGTGATGCACCGTGCGGTAACGCAGATCGTCCAGCGTGGCCTCGGCGTCGATCTGCAGCGTGGGTTCGAGCGACTCTGCAGCCATGGACGATCGGCCGAACTCTTCCATGGCTGCGGCGAACTCGTCGATCTTCGCGCTATCGATGCGAACCCCGCCGGCCATCTCGTGCCCGCCGTAGCTGATGAGATGCTCCCCGCATGCCGTCAGCGCCCGATGCATGTGGAACCCGGGCACGGACCGCCCCGAGCCCTGTCCCGTCCCGTCGCCGTTGATTGCGATGAGCACGGCGGGTCGATGGAACCGATCCACCAGGCGCGACGCGACGATGCCGATCACCCCGCCGTGCCAGTCTTCCGACGCCAGCACGATCACCCGTCGCTGATCGAGGTCGCCGTCGGCAAGGACCATCTCGATCGCTTCGGCGGCGATCTCGCGTTCGGTCTTCTGGCGCTCGGTGTTCTGCTGGGCGAGGTATCGGGCGATCTCGCCGGCCTTCTCCGCCGGCGCGGAGGTGAGCAGTTCGACGGCCAACCTGGCGTGGCCCATGCGCCCGCAGGCGTTCAGCCGGGGTGCCAGGCGAAAGCCCACGTGGAATGCGTCCAGCGTTTCACCGATGAGATTGGTGCTCTCCAGCAACGCCATCAGCCCGGGGTGGTGGGTCTGCGGAAGCCCACGCAACCCGAACACCGCCAGCGCGCGGTTCTCGCCGCGAAGGGGCACGATGTCGGCGATGGTTCCCAGGGCGGCCAGGCAGGTGGCATCGAGCAGGAACTCCCGCAGCCGATCGTCGACTCGCTGGGCGCCGGTGATCTCGCGGGCGACCTGCCAGGCGAGCTTCAGCGCGACGCCCGCTCCGCACAGGCCCGGGTTGGGGTAGCTCTCCCCGGGCAGGTCCGGATGCACGATCGCCACGGCGCCGGGAAGCGTTTCGGAGGGTCGGTGGTGATCGGTGACGATGACGTCCACGCCGGCCTCTCGCGCCCGGGCGAGCTGTTGCTCGGCGGTAATTCCGCAATCGACCGTGACGATCAGCTGCGTGCCGTCGGCGAGGATCGCGTCGATGGCTTCGTCGTTGACGCCGTATCCTTCTTCGAGGCGATGAGGGACGTAGAACTCCGGAGTTGCGCCGACCATCGTAAGGCAGCGATGCAGGATGGCGACCGCCGTCATGCCATCCACGTCGTAGTCGCCGTAGATGACGATTTTCTCGTCGTTCGCGACGGCCTGGGCGATGCGGTGCGCTGCCCGCTCGCAGCCGGGCAGCTCGGACGGATCGTGCAGGTGGCTGAGGCTGGGTTTCAGGAATCGGCTGCCGGCCTCGACGTCGGTCGCGCCGCGATGGTGCAGGATCGTCGCCACCAGGGGCGTGGTGCGCAGCTGCCGGGCGAGGTCGGCGGCGTCGGGAACCGCCGGGGCAATCTGCCAGCGGTGAGTGTTGGGCTTCCATGCACGGGCCATCAGAGTCTCCGTTTCAACGGAGTGATTATAGCAGCCACCGCCCCACAACGCCAA
>CAZYIH010000024.1:0-6690 GCA_964646915.1 uncultured Planctomycetaceae bacterium
ACATGGGCTGGAAGCCCATGCTACGGGAAACCGCAGGGCCGGCGAGAACACACTTCGCGGCAATGACGAAGGCCCGCACGCGGTGGCATGCAGGCCTTCGGAAATTCTGCGCCAAGCTCGAAGAGCGTTTACTCTTCCTTCTTGTCCTCTTCGTCGGATGCTTCTTCTTCGGGGGTTTCCTCGCCGGCTGGGGCTTCTGTTTCTTCAGCCTCGGTTCCCTCGGCGAGCGTCTCTTCGCCGGTTTCGTCGGGCGCTTCGGCCTCGGTCTGTGCGGGGGCTTCTTCGACGGCCGTCGCTGTTTCGCTACCACCGGCCGCTTCGAGTCGCTTGGCGGCTCGCTTGCGGCGGCGGGAGGTCTTGCGGGGTTCGTCGCTGCCTTCGGCGCCGCTTTCCTCGACCAACTGGAGGATCACCTGCTTGCCGGCGTCGCCGATGCGGCGGTCCGCCAGCCTGATGATGCGGGTGTAGCCGCCGTCGCGGTCGGTGTACTTCGGGGCGATCTCGTCAAAGAGCTTCTGGACGACCGTGCCCCGCCCGTCCTTGTACCAGCGGTAGTCGCTCTCGGCCTTGTCCTTCTCGCCGATTTTGCGCGACTGGAGCTTCTGGACGACGCGTCGTCGCGCCGCCAGGTCGCCCTTCTTGGCGATCGTGATCAGCTTCTCGACGAACCGGCGGAGTTCCTTGGCCTTGGCCTCGGTGGTGCGGATCGCGCCGTGCTCGAACAGCGAGCCAGCCATGTTACGCCGCATCGCGATGCGGTGGCTCGTCGTTCGGCTCAGCTGTTTTCCCATTATGCGGTGACGCATGGTTCTACCTTCGTGTCACAGTGTGAATACATCGGTGTCGGAAACAAATGCCCGCCGATTCCACAACGGCCCCGGCGGGCGACAAAAATACTACTCTTCGATTTCGACCATCTGGCCTTCCGGCAGCGGGACGTTCATCCCCAGCGTGAGGCCAATGTCCTGCAACTTGCGCTTCACCTCGCGAAGCGACGTCTTGCCGAACGAACGAATCTTCAGCAGGTCCGCCTCGGCAAAGTTCACCAACTGCCCGACGGTCTCGATCTTCGCCGATTCCAGGCAGTTGTTCGCACGCACGCTGAGCTCCAGCTCCTGCACGGACATGTCCAGCTTCTCCTGCAGTTCGCTGTCCACGTCGCTGCCGACCTCTTCCGTGGTCGACTCGACGATCTGCTCGCCCAGCTCGAAATACTGCACGAACGGGTTGAGATGCTTGCGGAGAATCTTGGCGGCCTCCACCATCGCCATCTCGGGCGTGATGGTTCCGTTGGTCCAGACCTCCAGCACCAGCCGGTCGTAGTTGGTCTTCTGCCCGACGCGGGTGTCCTGCGTGTTGTACCGCACGCGGGATACCGGCGAGAACGTCGCGTCCACATGGATCACGCCGTGCTCGTGGTCTTCGTCCGGATCGACCAGTTCCTCGGCCGGGACGTACCCGCGGCCGGTTTCGACGGTCATCTCGATGTCGAACGGGACGTTGTCGGTCAACGTCGCCAGGACCAGATCGCCGTTGATAATCTCGACGCTCGGGTCGCATTCGATCATGTCGGCCGTCACGGGTCCCTTGACCTCGCTGTGCAAGCGAAGGGTCTGAGGCTCGTCGGTGTGGGATTTCACCACCAGCGTCTTGATGTTCAGGATGATGTCGGTGACATCTTCCAGAACGCCCGGGAGGGACATGAATTCATGCTCCGCACCGGAGATCCGAACGCTGGTGACGGCGGCACCTTCCAGACTGCTGAGGAGAATGCGCCGCAGTGCATTCCCCACCGTGGTTCCAAATCCGCGTTCGAACGGTTCCACCATGAACCGGCCGTACGTCGGGGTCGATATTTCCTGCTCGTTAATCACCCGTGTGGGCAATTCCAGGCCACGCCACCTGATTCGCATTGATTTTGCCTCCGTCCTGGTCAGGACTGTTCTGTTCGTTGAGCCCGTGGGCGAAAATCGTTAGCGGCTGCAGAACTCGATAATCAACTGCATCTCGACGGGAATGAGGATGTCCTCTCTCGTCGGCAGCGCGAGTATCTCGCCTTCCATCTTGGGCAGGTCGAGATTCAGCCAGTTCTGCACGTGTGGGTCGCCAAGCTCCTCCAGACGGGAGCGGATAAGCGCCCGCGACCGGTCGGAGTCCTTGACGGTGATCTTGTCGCCGACTTCGACGAGGTAGCTGGGCACGTTCAATCGACGTCCGTTGACGTAGATGTGCCCGTGGACCACCGTCTGCCGGGAGGCCGCCCGCGACTGCCCGAAACCGAGCTTGTAGATCACGTTATCCAGGCGGCGTTCCAGCAATTGCAGCAGCGCGGCGCCCGTGTCGCCTTTCATGCGACTGGCCTTGCGATACAGGTTCATGAACTGACGATCACGGATCCCGTAGTATCGTTTCAGTTTCTGCTTCTCGCGAAGGCGGGCACCGTAATCGCTGCGTCGTCCTCGGCGCCAGTGGTGCATGCCCGGCGGCTGCATTCGCCGCTCAAGCTTGCCGCTCTCCGAGCGTGCACCTTTGAGCATCAGGTTGATGCCCTCACGCCGGCTGAGCCTGTCTTTGGGTCCGGTATAGCGTCCCATGTATCCTGCGCTCCTCTAGATCTCGGGTCGGGGAGTCTAAATTCTCTCGGTTAGACGCGGCGCTTCTTGCGAGGCCGACATCCGTTGTGGGGAATGGGCGTGATGTCCTCGATGGAGAGGATCTTCAGCCCGGCCGCCTGCATGGCGGTGACGGCGCCTTCGCGTCCGCCGCCCGGTCCGTTGACCTTTACTTCCACCTCGTTGACTCCCATCTTCTTAACTCTGTTCGCCGCCGACTGGGCGGCACGCTGTGCGGCAAACGGGGTGCTCTTACGCGACCCCTTGAAGCCGTTCGTGCCGGCCGACTCGACCGCGAGCGTGTCGCCGTTCATGTCGGTAATCGCCACCAGCGTGTTGTTGAACGAGGCCTTGACGTACACCACCGCGCGGGAGATGTTGCGTCGGACCTTCTTGCTCTTGCTCTTGCCTTTGGGCTTGCGTTGCTGGGCCATCGTTTAACGCATCTCCTTGACCGACTTCTTGCCCGCGACGGTCTTGCGGGGGCCCTTGCGGGTTCGGGCGTTGGTCTTGGTCCGCTGACCATTGGCGGGAAGCCCGCGACGATGGCGCATCCCGCGGTAGCAACTGATCTGCCGAAGTCGCTGGATGTTCTGGGACAACTGACGACGCAACGTGCCCTCGATCATGTAATCCTCGTCGAGGATTCCCGCGATCCGGGACAGCTGATCTTCGGTCAGTTCCTTCGCCCGGACCTGGGGGTCCAGGTCGGCCTTTCCGCAGATATCCTCTGCGAACTTCGGACCGATCCCATAAATGTACCGCAACGCGATACGGATCGGCTTGTTATCCGGAATGTCAACACCTGCAATACGCGGCATTCAACTGTCTCCTGCAGCTAACCTTGACGCTGCTTATGCTTCGGATTCGTGCAGATCACCCGCACCACGCCTTTGCGGCGGATTACGCGGCAATTCTCACAGATTCGTTTAACCGATGCTCGAACTTTCATGATGCACCTCGCAGCCCCACCGGGGCCGATCTCGTCGTCCTGTCTATTCCTCGTCGTCGCCGGTCAGAACGGCAACGCCGTCTTCCACGATCGCCAGGGTGTGCTCAAAGTGAGCACTGGGCTTACCGTCCTGTGTCAGGATGGTCCACCCGTCCGGGCCATATTCCGTACGGTACGTGCCCGCATTGACCATCGGTTCCACCGCAATCACCAGACCCGGCCGCAGCGGGATATCCCGCATCCGCAGGTCCCGAGATACATAGTTGGGAACCTTCGGGTCCTCGTGCATCTCCTGGCCGATGCCATGTCCGACAAACTCGCGGACCACCGAGAAGCCTTCGCCCTCGACGTATTCCTGCATCGCACGGGCCACGTTGCTCCATACCTCGCCCGGGCGGGACATCGTCACGGCAATGCCCAGGGCGTTCCGCGTGACGCTCACAAGCCGGCGGGTTTCCTCATCCACCGCACCGACCGCGAACGTCTCAGCCGCGTCGCCGCACCAGCCATCCAACTCCACGCCGAAATCCACACTCACGATATCGCCGTCATCGACCACGATATCGTCGGAGGGAATCCCGTGCACGATCTGCTCGTTGATCGATGAGCAGATACTGCCCGGGAACGGTTCGCCGCCGGAGGGGCTGGGCACGCCCTTGAACAGGCATCGCGCCCCGGCCTCGGTGCAGATCCGCTCGGCTTCATCGTCCAGTTCTTTGGTTGTCACGCCCGGAGCGATCATTTCGCCCAGACGGTTCAACACGCGTCGGACCAACTGCCCGCTCCTGCGCATCCGCTCGATCTGTTCGGGTGTTTTCAGCCTGACTGCCACGTGCCTGCGTCCTTCGTCTACTGTAACGACCGCACCGCGGCGATCATCGCCTCGGTGACCTTCTCCGGGGCCGGCGAACCGTCCACCTCGATCACCTTGGCCGAACCGGCCTGGCGATAGTAGGCAATGACCGGCTCGGTCTGGGCGTAGTACGTCGCCAGACGCTCGCGGACCGTGGCTTCCGTATCGTCGCTTCGCTGCGTCAGCGTCGCGTTGCAGTTGTCGCACTGCTCGCCCTTGGCCGACGGAATGTATTTTACGTGGAACGCCTTGCCACACTCCGAACAGCTGCGTCGTCCGGTGATGCGTTCGACGATCTCTTCGTCGTTGGCCGTGATGACCACCACCGCATCCAGCGGCGTGCCCGCCTCGGCCAACTGCTTATCCAACGCCTTCGCCTGGGCAACGGTTCGAGGGAACCCGTCCAGCATCAGCCCCGCGTCGCTGTCGGCATTCTGGATCGCCTTGGCCATCATCTCCACGACGATCTCGTCGGGCACGAGCTTGCCGGCGTTCATGTACTCGGCGAGCTTCTCGCCCAGTTCCGAACCGCTGGCCTTCTCCGCGCGGAAAATATCGCCGCTGGAGAGGTGCGTCATGCCGAACTCGTCGACCAGTTTCTTCGCCTGGGTGCCTTTGCCGGCTCCGGGCGGTCCCATCAGTACGATTCTCATCCGCGGGGTCCCTTGATCCGGGAACTTCCGCCAAGGAAGCCCCCGTAATTTCGCATCACCAGGTTCGCTTCAATTCGCTGTACCACGTCCAGCCCGACCGAGACCATAATCAGCAGGCCCGTTCCGCCTAGGAACGCCGAAATGCTGAACGGAATCTTCATCACGCTGTTGACCACCGTGGGAATCACCGCGATCGCCGCCAGGAAGGCAGCACCGCAGTAGGTGATCCGCTCCATCACGCGCTCCAGATACTCCGCCGTCCGTTTGCCGGGGCGAAGTCCCGGGATAAAGTGTCCCTGGTCCCGCAACTGATTGGCCATCTCCTTCGGGCGGAACTGGACGGTCGTCCAGAAATACGCGAAGAAGAAGATCATGATAATGTAAATCACAGTGTATGTGTAGCTCCCCATCTGGAAAGCGTCCGCCAATGTCCGCAGCGTCGCCGCCAACCATCCATCGCTTGCCCCCCACGCCGATCGGAAGTAGCGGAAAATCATGCCCGGGAAAATCATCAGCGACGAGGCGAAGATGATCGGCATCACGCCGCCGTGGTTCACGCGGAGGGGCATGTAATGACGCTGCCCGCCATACACGCGCCGGCCTCGGGTGTGCTTGGCCTGCTGGATGGGGATCCGTCGCTGACCTTGCGTGATGAGGATCGCCCCGGCGATGACCAGCACGAACATCGTCGCGAGCACCACCAGTGCCAGCGGGCCGATCTTATCGGCACCGGCGGCCATGTCCAGGGTGAAACGGCGGGACAGCTCGACCACCGCTCCGGGCATGCGTGCCACGATGCCCGCCATGATCAGCAGGCTGATTCCGTTACCGATTCCGTATTCGTCGATCTGCTCGCCCAGCCACATCATGAACACCGTGCCGGCCGTCATGCCCAGCACGCCGACGAGGAAGACCATCGTCGGATTCACTTCCGGGTACAGCATCCTGCTGTTGATCAGGTAGTACATCCAGCCGGTGGCCTGAACCAGGCACAGCAGGACGGTTCCATAACGGGTGTATTCCTGGATCTTACGCTGACCGGCTGGGCCTTCCTTCTGAAGCTTCTCCAGCTTCGGCCAGACCGTCGTCAACAGCTGCATGATAATCGAGGCGGAAATATAGGGCATGATGCCCAGTCCGAACAGGGTCGATTTGCCCAGGTTACCACCGGTGAACATGCTCAGGTACGTCAGCGCCTCACCGAAGACCCCGCCCTGCCCGCCGGCGCGGGACAACAGCTCGGCTACTTTTGCCTGGTCAAGCCCGGGAAGCGGAACCCAGAAACCCACGCGATAGATGCACAGCAGCCCCAGCGTGAATCCCAGCTTGTTGAGCAGCTCGGGGATGGAGAAGATATTCTCCAGCGATCGCTTCATGTTGGACTGCGACAGGATGGCCCAGTAATAGCCTCCCGCCAGCAGCAGCCCGACCGCCACCTTCAGCAGGGGCCCGACCACGTCCATGCCCTGGACCGCAGCGCCCTTCCCGAAGCCAACCTGCGTGACACCAACCACGCCCTCGGCTGCAAGGTACAGAGCGCCGCCGAGCATGACGATGCCAACAACAATCTGGAATAGCCGGAATCTCATCCGTTACATACCTTCCCAGGGTTCATCGCCC
>CAZYIH010000024.1:6790-23629 GCA_964646915.1 uncultured Planctomycetaceae bacterium
AATCTGGAATAGCCGGAATCTCATCCGTTACATACCTTCCCAGGGTTCATCGCCCCAGAGGGCCTTTTATTCCTTCTCGCCTTCCGAGCCCGACGATTTCTCATCGTCGGTCTCGGCCTGTTCGTCCGTCGCGGGGGCCTTCTCGGCCTTGGCGCTCTCGACGGCCTGGCCGTCCAGAGTCAAAGCCGACCCGCCGGCGTCGGTAATCTTCGTGACGGCCGACTTGCTGAACTTCCCTGCCTTGACGGTCAGCTTCTTGCTCAGCTCGCCGTCGCCGAGAATCTTCACGGGCTTCTCGGCGTCCCGAACGAGGCGGGCGGTAACCAGCGCGTCGATATCCACCTCCGCACCGGACTCGAACGCCTCTTCCAGCGAGGCGATATTCACCACCTGGTATTCTGTGCGGAAGTTCTTGTTATTGAAGCCCCGCTGCGGAATCCGCGCGAGCATGGGGTTCTGCCCACCCTCGTAGCCCAGACGCTGCTTGGCGCCCGCACGGGACTTGTAGCCCTTGTGGCCTCGGCCGGAGGTCTTGCCCTTGCCGGATCCGTCGCCGCGCCCGACTCGCTTGCGCTTCTTGTTCTTTCCTGCCGCCGAGAGGATCTCTTCGAGTTTCATCAGACTTTCACTCCACGCAGTTCGCTGATCTGCTCGGCCGACCGGAGGCTCAACAGCGCGTCCATGCCCGCCTTGATAAGGTTCTTCGGGCAGGTCGAGCCATACGCCTTGGTCAGCAGGTTGTGGATGCCCGCCAGTTCAAACAGCGGGGCCACCTTCTTCCCGGCGATCACGCCGGTACCTTCGCTGGCCGGGACGAGCACAATCTTGCTGGCGCCCGATCGACCGATGACCTTGTGCGGAATCGTTCCGCCCTTCAGTTGGATGGGAACCATCAACTTCTTGGCCTCGGCGATTCCCTTCTCAACGGCCTGGGGAACCTCATTGGCCTTTCCGTATCCGATACCGACGCGTCCTTTCTGGTCGCCACAAACCACCAGTGCGGCGAAGGAGAACCGGCGTCCGCCTTTGACGACCTTGGAGGTCCGATAGATCTGGATCACATTGTCCTGGATCTCGCCGTCGCCGTCGAACCCGTCGGATAATCTTTTTCGTTGCATCGCCACGATCGCTGCTCCTGTGGTTCTAGAATTCCAGCCCGCACTTGCGTGCCGCCTCGGCGAACTCCCGGATCCGCCCATGGTAGGCGTATCCGTTCCGGTCAAAGACGACCCGCTTAATGCCGGCCTCAACGGCCTTGCCCGCCAGTGCCTCGCCCACCGCGCTGGCAGCGGCCTTGTTGCCGCCGTGGTCCAACTGCTCGCGGAGCGGGTCTTCCTGGGAGCTTGCCGCCACCAGGGTCTGACCGGCCTTGTCGTTGATAATCTGGGCGTACATGTTCTTGTTGCTTCGGAAGACCGTCAGGCGTGGCCGCTCGGCCGTCCCGATGATCTTCTTGCGAACACGAAGCTTACGCCGCTTTCGTCTTGCGAATTTCTTCTCTATCGCCTTCATGGTCTCTGCTCTGCGTTGTGCGGATCCCTTGCGGGAAGTTGCGATTAACCGCCCGTTCCGGCGAAGGCCTTACCGACCTTCCGACGGACGTACTCTCCGGCGTACCGAACGCCTTTGCCCTTGTACGGTTCGGGCGGACGCTTCTTGCGGATCTGGGCGGCGAACTCACCGACGACCTGCTTGTCGGCGCCCTTGATGCTGAACTTCGCCGGGTCATTGTCACCACGGGCCGCCGGCGTCTGGACATCCACCGTCACGCCCATGGGAACCGCGAAGACCTCGGGGTGCGACTTGCCGCAATTCACCGTCAGGGTCTGACCCTGCAGCTGAACGCCGTAGCCCACGCCGTACACTTCCATGTCCTTCTGGTAGCCCTTCGAGCACCCCTCCACCATGTTGGCGATGAGGCTGCGCGTCAGGCCGTGCAGGCTTCGGGAGAAGCGGTCGTCGCCGCCTCGCTCGACGCGAATTTCCTTGGCGTCCGTGTCCACCGTGACCGACACCTCCGGGCGATGCTCCCAGGAGAGCTTCCCCTGGGGACCTTCCACGGAGATCGTTCGGCCGCTGTAGGAAACGGTCACGCCGCTGATTATTGGTATGGGTGCTTTGCCTATCCGGGACATAGTTCTCTCTCACCTAGCAGACGGTGCACAGGACCTCGCCGCCGACGTTCTTCTCGCGACACTGGCGGTCGGAAAGAACCCCGTGCGACGTCGAGACGATCGCGATTCCCATCCCATCCAGCGGACTGGGAAGGTCGGCCTTGCCGCGGTACACCCGCAGGCCAGGCTTGCTGACGCGATGTACCTCTGTCACCACGTCCTCGCCCATCGGTCCGTACTTGAGATACACGCGGAGAAGGCCCTGCTTGTTGTCTTCCACACGCTTGTATTCCTTAATGTAGCCTTCTTCCTGCAGAACGCGGCAGACGCCTTCGCAGATCTTCGAGGCTCGAACATTTACCACTTCGTGCCGGGCTCGAAGAGCGTTACGTACGCGCGTCAGCATGTCGGCAATTGGGTCAGACAGACTCATCTGGTCACTTCCTTCTTACCAACTGGCTTTTCTCATGCCCGGGATCTTGCCTTCGTTGGCAAGGTTTCGCAGACAGATTCGGCAGATCCGGAACTTCCGATACACGCTTCTCGCTCGGCCACACAACTCGCACCGGCGAACTTTCCGGGTGGAAAACTTCGGTGGTCTCTTGGCTTTGGCGATTCTTGATTTACTGGCCATGGTTATCCTTGCTCATTCTCTCGCCGGAAGGGCATGCCCAGGAGACTCAACAGCTCCCGCGCTTCCTCGTCCGAGTCGGCACTGGTCTGGAAGGCAATGTTCATACCCTGCGTGAAGTTCACCGAGGCAGGGTCGATCTCCGGGAACACCGTCTGCTCCGTGAGACCCATGTTGTAGTTGCCCCGCCCGTCGAACCCCGAAGGGTTCAGCCCGCGGAAGTCTCGAACGCGGGGAATCGCCAGAGACACCAGGCGATCGAAAAACTCCCACATCCGCGTGTCCCGCAGCGTTACCTTCAACCCGACCTTGCTGCCTTCACGCAGGTGGAAGTTACTCACCGACTTGCGGGCCTTGGTCACAACGGGCTTCTGGCCTGCGATCGTCGCCAGATGCTTCTCGGCGGCTTCGAGGCGGGCTTTGTCGTTCTGTGCGTCGCCGATTCCCATGGAGATGACAATCTTCTCCAGGTCCGGAACTTCCATCGGGTTGGTATACCCGAATCGCTCCTTGAGGGCGGGAATCACCTCGCTCCTGTATTGTTCTCTTACGCGTGCGACCATGATTTATCCCTGCTTGCCGGGCTTGACCTGCCCAAGCGACTCGCCACTCTTCACGGCGATCCGCTCCTTGGAACCATCCTCGTTGATCCTGAACCGTACCCGCGTGGCCTGGTCGGTCTTCGGGTCCACCGGAAGAACATTGGAGATATGAATCGGCATCTCCTTCTGAATCCGGCCGCCCTGGGGGTTCTGACGCGACGGACGCAGATGGCGGTACACCCGGTTGATGCCCTGAACCAGGACCTTCGCCCGTTTGGGGTAGACCCGCAGGACTTCACCAACCTTGTTGATGTCCTCGCCTGCGATCACCTTGACCATATCACCTTTTTTCACATGCCGTGCCATCGTCAGACCACCTCTGAGGCCAGCGAAACAATCTTCATGTAGTTCTTCTCGCGGAGTTCGCGGGCCACCGCACCGAAGATTCGCGTGCCTCGGGGGTTGCCGTCATCGTCGACGACCACGGCCGCCGGACGATCGAACTTCACGTAGCTTCCGTCCTGCCGGCGAACCGGGTGGGCTGTCCGCACCACCACGCACCGCACGATCTCGCCGTCCTTGACGGCTCCGCCAGGCTGGGACTTCTTCACCGAGCAGACCACCAGATCGCCCAGTGAAGCCGTCCTTCGCGTGTATCCGCCCGTTCGGGTGGATCCGCCCAGCACGCGGATGACGCCCACAATCCGGGCACCACTGTTGTCCGCGACTTCCAAGCGTGTTTCTTGCTGAATCACGAGCCTATTCCTTCCCGGCGACGCCGGTCACGATCGCCCCGGCACGGACTACGCGTACCAGTCGCCACGATTTGTTCTTGCTGATCCGACGGCAGGGAACGATCTCCACAATGTCGCCCAGCTTGGCGACCTCATGTGCGTCGTGAACCGCCAGCCGCGTGCGGCGACGAATGTACTTGCCGTACTGCGGATGCTTCTGGAGGTGCTCGATGTCCACCCGGATGGTCTTCTGACCTCCGGTGGAGGACACCGTGCCACGCCTGGTCCGCGTCAGCCCGGCCGTCTTGTTTTCCTGTGATTCACTCATATCGTTTCGTTCTCACCAAGCCTGGGTTACGCCTTCTTCTCGTTGTCCAACTCGCGCTGACGGGCCACCGTCATGATGCGGGCAATGTCCCGCTTGGCCTTCTTGAGCATCGAGGGGTTCTCGAGCTTTTCCGTAACCGCCTGGGCCCGAATGTCAAACAGGTGGCGATGCACCCGGTTGAGCTCGTTGACCAACTCCTCGTCGTTCAGTTCGCGAATCTCGTCAATCTTCATCACTTGCCTCAATGTCCTAAATGGTGCCGCTTCGGTGCGCCATCCGGCAGCGGATGGGCATCTTGTTGGCCATACGACGCATCGCGTCACGCGCGGTCGCCTCGTCCACGCCGGCGATCTCGAAGAGAATCGTGCCCGGCTTGACCACGGCGACCCATTCCTTCGTCTCGCCTTTGCCCTTACCCATGCGGGTCTCAAGGGGCTTGGCGCTGATGGGCTTGTCCGGGAAGACCCGGATGTACACCCTGCCTTCACGGTGCAGGAAGTGCGTCGCTGCCACTCGGCCGGCTTCGAGCTGACGGGCGGATATCCAACCCGACTCGGTCGCCTGCAGGCCGAAGTCCCCGAAAGCCACAGTGTGACCCCGGGTCGCGTTGCCCTTCATCTTGCCCCGCATCTGCTTGCGGTGTTTGACTCGTTTTGGCATCAACGGCATTGTTTTGCCCTTCCACTGGCCTTGTTGCTATCTGCTCGTCCCAAAGGACGTGGGGATCTCTCGACTAGCTCTCGGAGCTCTCGCCACCGGGCTTCTCGCCTTCGGGCTTGGCGGCCGACTCGGGTTTGGCCGGAGCTTGCTCGGCCTTCGGGGCCGACTCGGTCTTGGCCTGCTCGCCGCCCTCTTTCTGCTCGGTCTTGCTTGCCTCCGCTGCCCGACGGGCACCCAACCGAGAACCACCGGGACGCGGGCTCGCCGGGGTAGACTTCTCGTCACGTCGGCCTCGCCGCCCGCCGCCACGACGAGCTCCCCCGGCGCCACCACCACCGCCGCCACGTCGCGGGGGACGCCGTCCACCGCGTCCGCCACCGGGGCCGCCGGCAGGGGCCTGCTCTTCGGGACGCTCCTCGCCGAACATCCCACGGTAGATCCAAACCTTCACGCCGATCGTACCGTAGGTGGTGTGGCAGGGAACGAATCCGTAATCCACATCCGCCTCCAGCGTCTGCAGCGGAACCGAACCGAAGTTCGTCGTCTCGGTGCGGCACATCTCCGCACCGCCCAGGCGCCCGGAAACCTGCACGCGGACACCCTTGGCACCGGCGAGCATTGTTCCCTCGGCACGCTGCTTGAGCGTCCGACGGAAGCTCGAACGCCGCTTGAGCTGTTCGCTGATGCCCTCGGCTACCAGCATCGCATCCAGGTCCGGATTGCGGATTTCGACGATATTAATGTTCACGCGACGGTCGGTCAGGTCTTCCAGTGCGTTCTTGAGACGGTCGACCTCCGCTCCCTTCGGGCCGATCACCAGGCCCGGCCGAGCGGTCTTCAACGAGACCTTCACCTCTTCGCGGGTCCGCTCGATCTCGATGGCCGCGATCGCCGCGTACGGAGGTTGACGATTCAATCGGTCGTCGATGAACTTCCGCATCCGCTGGTCTTCGACCAGGAACTCACCGAAGTTGCTCTTCGGGGCGAACCAGCGGCTTTTCCACCCGAGGGTGATGCCTGTGCGGAATCCGATTGGAGATACTTTCTGTCCCATTCTCGCGCCTCTGCTACTGTTGATCCTGCTCGACAACCACGGTGATGTGGCTGGTTCGCTTGCGGATAATGTGTGCCCGTCCACGGTCTTTCGGCCGGAACCGCTTCATCGTGGGACCCTCGTCAATCCGGATCTCCTTGACGAACAGCAGGTCCATGTCGGCCTGGGCTTCATTGGCGTTCGCTGCCGCGGTCGAAAGAACCTTCGAGACCATCGGCGCCCCACGGTGGGGCGAAAACTTCAGGATGTCCAGAGCGTGCTGAACGTCCCTGCCACGAATCAGGTCGCCCAGCGGACGAACCTTCCGGGCACTGATGCGGGCGAACTTGTGTGTGCTATGCCAAGCCATACCTGTCGGCTCCTGATGGCGAAACTCGCTGCTGTGAGGACCTTATCGGCCGCCTGCCATGTGACCACGGAACAGCCGGGTCACACTGAACTCTCCCAGCTTATGGCCGACCATGTCCTCGGTTACCTGTACCTTATTGAACACCTTCCCGTTATGCACCTCGAAGGCGTATCCGACAAACTCCGGAACGATCGTGCAGGACCGCGCCCAGGTCCGAATCGGCGACCGGTTACCGGTCTGCTCGGCCTTCATGACCTTGCGGAACAGCTTCTCGTCGACAAACGGGCCTTTTTTAGCACTTCGCGTCATGACGTTTCCTCATCATTACAGCGTCAACTGGCCGCCGCGCCGACTCCGGCGACGACGAATGATCAAGTTATTGCTGGGCTTGCGCTTACGGCGCGTCTTGCCGCCCTTGGACAGCTTACCGGTCGGCGAGCAAGGCTGGCGTCCGCCGGCACGGCGACCTTCGCCGCCGCCCATCGGGTGGTCCACCGGGTTCATCGCCGAGCCACGAACGCGGGGGCGTCGGCCGAGGTGACGCATTCGGCCGGCTTTGCCTATCCGGCGCGACTGCCACTCGGCATTGCCCAACTGCCCCAGCGTCGCACGACAGGCGGCGTTGACCATCCGCATCTCGCCCGACGGGAGAATCAGGTGGGCCATCTTGCCGTCACGGGCACCCAGACGGGCCACCCCACCGGCGGTGCGAACCATCTGTCCGCCCCGGCCGGGAGTCAACTCAATGTTGTGTACTTCCATGCCCACCGGAATCGAGTACAGCGGCATGCAGTTGCCCAGGCGGGGTTCGACCTTCTCACCGGAGATGATCTCCTGGCCCACCTTCAGGCCCTGCGGGGCCAGCACGTAGCGCTTCTCGCCGTCGGCGTACTCGACCAGGGCAATGTTCACCGAGCGGTTCGGATCGTACTCGATGGTCTTGACCGTAGCGGGCGCGTCGTCCTTGTTCCGCTTGAAGTCGATCACGCGGTAGCGACGCTTGTGCCCGCCGCCGCGATGCTGCGACGTGATCCGACCCTGGTGGTTGCGGCCACCGGTCTTCTTCAGCGGACGAAGCAGCGACTTCTCGGGCTTGTCCGTTGTCACGTCCGCGCGGATCAGAACGTTCGAGTTCCGACGTCCGGCAGAGGTTCGTTTGTATTTTTTGATTGGCATGATTCAGGCCTTGTTCGTTTCTCTAGAACAGGTCGATATGGTCGTCCGGGTGCAGCTCGACCATGGCTTTCTTCCAGTGTTTCGTGTTGGACATCCATCGTCCCACGCGGCGGGGCTTGCCCTTGCGGTTGGCCGTCCGCACCGAGACCACGCGGACCTCGTAGAGCTTCTGGACGGCCTGCTTGATCTGAATCTTGTTGGCCTTGGGGTTGACCTCGAAGGCGTACGCGTTGTTCGCCTCGGCCTGGTGGGTGCCCTTCTCCGTCACCAGCGGGCGGACGATAATATTGTAGATTTCGGTCTTCACGCCTTGTCCTCCTGTCCCATCAGGGCCTTCATCGCCTCGACGGTTACGAGCATCTTCGGCCTCATCACCACGTCGAAGGCGTTGAGCTCTTCGGTGATGCGGACCGTCAGGTCCGGGATGTTCCGCGAGGAGAGGTAGACGTTGCTGTCGCGATCCGGCAACGCCAGCAGGCAACGGCGGTTGATCTCGAGGTTCTGCAGAACGGCGGCCATCTCTTTGGTCTTCGGGGCGTCCATCGACAACCCGTCGACGATCTTGAAGTCTTCGCCCTTAAGCTTGGCGAGGATCGCCGAGTTCAGCGCCGCTTTCCGCATACCCTTGGGAAGCTTCTTGCGGGCTGCGTAAGGCCTCTTGGCGAAGGCGACCCCACCGCCGCGTACCTTATGAGTACGCAACGCACCGCGCCGGGCGTTGCCCGTGCCCTTCTGCCGGAAGAGCTTCTTGCCCGAACCGGCGACCATCCCGCGGCTGCGATTGGCGGCAGAGCCCTGGCGCTTGTTGAGGTGGTACGCGACCACCGCCTGCTTGAGGACCGAGGCGTTCACCTCGCCGCCAAAGACGGCTTCGTCGACCTGCATCGTGTCGACCTGCTCGCCGCTCGTGTTGTATACTGGCACTTCCAACATGGCTGGTTTCCTACCGACCCTGACGGGTCTCTGTGCTACTGCGAACCCTTCGCTGTCTTGCTCGTGCGAACCATCACGTACCCGCCGTTGGGGCCGGGAACCGCACCCCGAACCAGCAGCAGGTTGTTTTCCTTGTCGATGCTCACCAATCGCTGGTTCCGCATCGTGCGGCGGACGTTGCCGTACTGCCCTGCCATCCGCTTGCCCTTCTTGATCTTCGGGCCGGTACCGGCGTTCGAAGAGTGGCCTGCAATCGAGCCCGGGCTGCGGTGCTTTCGCTCCACACCGTGCGTGGCCAGTTGACCCTTGAACCCGTAGCGACGCATGCCGCCGGTGAAGCCCCGGCCTTTGGTGGTGCCCACCACGTCCACGACCTCGACGTCCTCAAACGCCTCGACCGTGATGGTCTGGCCCTGTTCGACGTCCAGTTGGTCCTCGCCGAGGCGAAACTCGCGGACGTACTTCTTGGGCTTGGCGTCCGCCTGCCTGGCGTGGCCGATGGCGGGCTTCTGGGCCCGCTGGGCCTTGACGTCTTCAAAACCAAGCTGCATGGCACTGTACCCGTCGCTCTGGACGGTCTTGACCTGCAGCACGCTGCACGGGCCGGCCTGAATGACGGTCACCGGGTGAAGTACTCCCGTCTCGTCATACACCTGCGTCATGCCAATCTTTTTGCCCAGAATCGCGGCAAGCATCATGGAATCCTCTAGGCCTTGATCTTAATGAACACGCCGGCCGGGACTACCAGGCGATTCAACGCCTCGATCGTCCGTACGGTCGGCTCGTAAATGTCGATGATCCGCTTGTGCGTCCGCATCTCGAACTGCTCCCGCGACTTCTTGTTGACGTGCGGGCTGCGAAGCACCGTGTATCGCTCGATCCGCGTGGGGAGGGGAATCGGGCCACGGGCCCGGGCACCGGTCCGCTCGGCGTGGTCGACGATGTCCTTCGACGACGTGTCCAACGCACGGTGATCGTACGCCTCCATCCGTATGCGAATTCTGTCCTGAAGCATGGGGAAACTCTCCGAAGCCTTGGTCCTTGGTGCTCTCTGCAGCGTAAGGTGCAGAGCTAGTCCAAGATACTCAGCAAACTTTAGTTGTCAACTCCGCTCTTAACTTTTTCCGGTCTTTTCCGGAACAATCTTAATACAGCCCGATTTCGACCGGTCGCCGAAGCGAAAACTAGTAGTATTTCATGATCTCCTCGGCCACCTGCGTCGGGGCCGGGGCGTATGTGTGCGGTTCCATCGTGCTGGTCGCCCTGCCCTGCGTCAGCGAGCGAAGGGCGGTGGTATATCCGAACATTTCCGCCAGCGGCGCCAGGGCATACAGGATGCGAAACTGCCCTCGCTGCTCGATCTCGCGGATCTCACCACGGCGCGAGTTCAGATCGCCTGTGACGGCTCCGAGATACTCATCCGGCGTGGAAACCTGCAGTTTCATCAATGGTTCCAGGAAGACCGGCTTGGCGTTGGCCACCGCCTGGTCGTACGCCAGCGAAGCCGCCTGACGGAACGCCACTTCGGTGCTGTCCACCGGATGGCTCTCGCCGCCCAGAAGCGTCGCACGGACGTTGAGCATCGGGTAGCCTGCCTGCGGGCCGGAGGTGGCGCTGTCTCGCACGCCTTCCTCGACGGCCGAGACGAACTCCTTGGGGATGTCCTCCACGTCGGCCTGGTTGACGAACTGGATCGCGTCCTCGTCCGGGCCGGGCTGGATGGCTTCGACCTTCAGACGGACCACGGCGAACTGCCCCCGCCCGCCCAGTTGGCGTTCGAAACGCCCCTCGCTGGTGGCTGAGCCCATGATCGCTTCCTTGTAGGACACCTTCGGGCGACCCACGCGGACGTCCAGGCCCTGCTCGCGGGTGAGCTTGTGCACCACGACCTCCAGGTGCAACTCGCCCATGCCCGAGATGGTCGTCTGCCCGGTTTCTTCCTGGAAGCTGTACCGGAAACTCGGGTCCTCGCGCTTCAGCGTGTTCAGCGCGTCGATCATCCCGTCCTTGTCCGCGTTGGTTCGCGGCTCGATGCTCAGTGTGATCACCGGCTCGGGATATTCGAGCTTCTCCAGGATGATCGGGTGTTTCGGATCGCACAGCGTGTCGCCCGTCAGCGAATTCCGCAGACCCACCAGCGCGGCAATCTCGCCGGCCTGGATCGCGTCGGCCCCGGTGCGCTGCGAGGCGTGCATCCGCCAGATGCGCGAGACGTTCTCCTTCTTGCCCTGCGTGCTGTTGAGCACGCGCGTGCCGGTCTTGAGCGTTCCGCTGTAGACCCGGGCAAAGTGCAGATCGCCATGCTTGTCCGAGACGATCTTGAACACCAGCGCCGCCAGAGGCTCGGCCGGGTCCGGATGACGGTAGAGCGTCTCTTTGTCTTTCGTGTCGGTCAACCCTTCCACCGGCGGGACGTCCAGCGGGCTGGGAAGGTAGCGGACGACCGCGTCCAGCAGCGGGCGAACGCCCATGTGTTTCAAGGCCGAGCCGCACAGCACCGGGTGAATCTCACCCATCAGCGTGCCTTTGCGGATGGCCCGGTAAATCTCGTCCAGTTCGAGAGGCTGTTCGTGGAGGTATTTCTCCATCAACTCATCGTCGTATTCAGCGACGGCTTCGATCAGCTCGCTCCGCATGACCTCGGCCAACTCTCTGAGATCTTCGGGAATCTCCTCCTCGCGGAGGGTCGTCGCGATGTCCTCGGGGTCGTAGTAGTACGCTTTGCGGGTGAGCAGATCGATCTGCCCGGCGAACTCATCGCTGGCACCGATGGGCATCTGCAGCACGACCGGGTTGCCTTGCAGCCGGCCGCGGATTTCCTCGACGACGCTCTCGAAGTCGGCTCCGAGGCGGTCCATCTTGTTCACGAAGCACAGCCGGGGGACCTTGTAACGGTCCGCCTGATGCCACACCGTTTCGGTCTGGGCCTCGACGCCGCCAACCGCGCAGAACACCGCGACCGCGCCGTCCAGAACGCGAAGCGATCGCTCGACCTCGATGGTGAAATCCACGTGCCCGGGCGTGTCGATCAGGTTGATCGGGTGCTTGGCCCATACCAGCGAGGTGGCCGCCGAGGTGATGGTGATCCCGCGTTCCTGCTCCTCGGTGAGGTAGTCCATGACCGCAGTCCCGTCGTGCACCTCGCCGATTTTGTGCGTTCGGCCGGCGAAATAGAGCACACGTTCGGTGACGGTGGTCTTTCCGGCATCGATGTGGGCCATGATGCCGATGTTCCGGACTGTTTTGAGGTCTACGGGCATAGTTCCGTTCAGTTGCACCGACAGCGCAGCCGCGGAGCGAGCCGGACATTCCGGCGCGCACGGACTGGCCGTGTCTGGGGGTAAACAAACGCATCGCCGACGGGTTCGGGGCCCGTCGACAGCCGACCTTCGATCCGTCGCCCCGAAGGGACGCCAGGCAGGTCGACCCGGTTGTCTTATCCCATCGGCCCTTACGGGCCTCGTCGAGCCCCGGCGGAAGCTTGCCCCACCGGGGTCACCCGCACTTTGCCCGGATCGTCCCAACCACTGGGGCGATCCATCCGGGCAGATACAGGCGATTCAATCAACACCGCTTCCTCGGCTGAGACTCAGCCGATCGTCACGGAATGATTCTGCTGCATGCTGCTTGCCGCCACCGACCAACGCCGACGGCGGATATCTCGTTGTAGTGTGAGTCTATCGACCCCAGGCGAAGTGGGCAAACGCCTTGTTCGCGTCGGCCATCCGGTGCACGTTTTCACGCGTGCTGACGGCCGCTCCTTCGCCATTGTAGGCAGCCACGATTTCCGCCGCCGCCCGCTCGTGGGTCGGTCGGCCGCTGCCTGAACGCATCGCGTCCCGCATCCATCGCATCGCCAGGGACAGTTGACGCTTGCCGCTGACGGGCATGGGAACCTGGTAATTCGCACCGCCGACGCGCTTCGAGCGAACTTCCAGGCGGGGCTTGACGTTCTCGATGGCCTTCTCGAAAGCCTCGATGGCTGTGGCGTCTTCCACGCGCTTCTCGACAATCTCCAGCGCCTTGTACATCATTCGCTGGGTGGTGCTCTTCTTGCCGTCGTACATCATGACGTTGATGAACTTCGCCAGGAGCTTGCTCTTGTAGCGCGGGTCGGGACGGAGCTGATCAGTCGATGCGGTAAATCGTTTGTATGCCATTGTCTTCCTGTTGCCGGCGGCGGGGTTCTGCCGTCGACCTCATCCTTCCTGGGGGCCGCGATTGGCCCGGGTTTAGTGTTCGCCAGTACTCTCGCCCACCATCGAGCGAGTGTGAGTCCAGCTATAGCGCCTCCCAGCCGCTTGGCCGGGGGGGAATTCGTAACCGTCGTGGAGCTACTTGGGCTTCTTCTGGCCGTACTTACTTCGGCCCTGCTTGCGATCGTCGACGCCCGCACAGTCCAGCGCCCCGCGGACGATGTGATATCGCACGCCCGGCAGGTCGCGAACACGCCCGCCACGCACGAGCACGATCGAGTGCTCCTGGAGGTTGTGGTCGATCCCGCCGATGTAGGCGGTCACCTCTTTGCCGTTGCTCAGGCGGACACGGGCCACCTTACGCAGCGCGGAGTTGGGCTTCTTCGGCGTGACCGTCTTGACCAGAAGGCACACGCCCCGCTTCTGGGGGCACTGATCCAGCGAAACGTTCTTCTTCTTCGCCTTGACCTTGCGCCGCGACTTGCGGACCAGTTGGTTAATCGTCGGCATTCTTCTACCTCTGTATGGGTTCCGTCAGTGTGTCGGTTTCCGTGCCCGCTCAGCTCTGCCCCGAAAGGGCCTGCTGCACCGCCTGGGTGATCTGGGCTTCGGTCAGTTCTTCGTCTTCGCTGGGGGCACTGATCATGTCCACCAGTTCCACCGCCCGCTTGATCCGCATCTCCAGGTACGGCTTGAAGCTCGTACCGGCCGGGATCAGGTGACCGAGAATCACGTTCTCTTTCAGGCCCCGCAACTCGTCGACCTTGCCGGCCAGCGACGCCTCGGTAAACACCTTCGTGCTCTCCTGGAAGCTCGCTGCCGACAGGAAACTCTCCGACTGCAGCGATGCCTTCGTGATACCCAGCAGCAACGTGGTGGCCGTGGCCGGTTTCGGCCGGCGCGTCTTGGCCGGCTGACCGCCGTCGGCTTCCACGTCCAGGTTCGCCTGCTCGATGCGGTCCTTCGCGACGATCTCGTCTTCCACGAAGTCCGTGTCGCCCGGATCAATGATCCTCATCGATTTGGCGAGCCGTTCATTCTCTTCACGGAACCGGAACTTGTCAATAACATCTCCGGGCAAAAGTTCCGAATCGCCCACGCTGTCCACGCGGACCTTCCGGAGCATCTGCGAGAGAATCACTTCGATGTGCTTGTCGTTGATCGTCACGCCCTGGCTGCGGTACACGCTCTGGACCTCTTCCAGGAGGTACCGCTGCAGCGCTTCCTCACCGCGAATGGCGAGAATATCGTGCGGAACCAGCGGGCCTTCGGTGAGCGGATCGCCCGACTCGACATAGTCGCCCGTATGAACCAGCAGGTGGCGGTCATGCGGGACGTGGTGCTCGCGCTCCATGCCCGACTCGGACCGGACGATGATGGTCATCTTGCCGCGACGTTTGTCGGTTCGCAGTTCCACCCGGCCGGAAATCTCGGCCATGGCGGCGGGCTCTTTCGGTTTGCGGGCTTCGAAAATCTCCGTCACACGCGGCAGGCCGCCGGTGATATCCTGCGTTCCGGACATCTCCCGGGGCTGACGGGCCAGCAACGCACCGGCCTTGAGGGTCTGCCCCTCTTCGACCTCGATGCGGGCCTTGGCGGGCAGGTAGTGGAAGTCCAGCACCTTCCCGTCCTTGTCCTCGATGAGAATTCGCGGGTGCATCTCGCCCTTGTGCTCGACAACGACGTACCGTCCTGCCCCGCGCTCGGCTTCGAGGCGGACCGTCTCGCCTTCCTCGATGTCCTGGAAGCGGACGATCCCGTCGGCTTCGGCGAGAATCGGAACACGGTGCGGGTCCCACGTGACCAATCGCTGGCCGGGCTTGACCTTCTCGCCCTCGGCGACGAGGATCACCGCACCGTAGGGAATCTTGTACTTCTCCAGCTCGCGGTCCTTATCGTCCAGCACGGCGACCTCGCCGTTTCGCTTCAGCGCCACCAGCATGTGCTCCCCGGAGGGCACTTCTGCTTCGACCACGTTGAGCTGGCGATATTCGATCTTGCCGGCAGCGGCGGAGAGAATCTCGTTGTCCAGAACCGCCTTGGTCGCCACACCACCGGTGTGGAACGTACGCATCGTCAGCTGCGTGCCCGGCTCGCCGATCGACTGGGCACCGATGATGCCCACCGCCATCCCCTCTTCCACGAGTCGCCCCGTGGAGAGGTCCTGGCCGTAGCAGCGGGCACAGATCCCCAGCGGGCTTTCGCAGGTCAGCGGGCTTCGCACGCGGATCGAGTCCACGTTGAGATCCTCGATACGCCGGGCCATCTCGTCGGTGATGACCTGGCTTTCCTTGACGATGATCTCGTCGGTCTTCGGGTCGATAATCGAGTCGCGCGCGATGCGACCCAGAACGACCTCTCGCAGAGGCACGTCGACCTGCTCGCCCTTGTAGATCGCCGTTTTCTGGATGCCACGCTCCGTCCCGCAGTCCAGCTCGGTGACAATCACGTTCTGGGCGACGTCGGCGAGCTTACGGGTGAGATACCCCGAGTCGGCCGTCTTCAACGCCGTATCGGCCAAGCCCTTACGCGCACCGTGCGTCGAGGAGAAGTACTCCAGCACGCTGAGACCTTCGCGGAAGTTGGACTTGATCGGCGTCTCGATGATCTCACCGGAGGGCTTGGACATCAGTCCGCGCATCCCCGCCAGCTGGCGGATCTGGTCGATGTTGCCTCGGGCGGCCGAGTCGATCATCAACCATACCGGGTTGAGGTAGCTGGGCAGTTCCTCTCGCACGTCGCTTTCCAACGCCGCCCGCAGGCTGTTGGTGACTGCTTCGCGAGCGTGGATCCACACGTCGATGATCTGGTTGTGACGCTCGCCGTCGGTAATCGCGTCGTCGCGGTAGTCCTTCTCGATCCGGTCGACGCGCTTCTGCGCCTGGGCGAGGAGGTCTTCCTTGTTGGCCGGGACCGTCAGGTCCGTCACGCCGAAAGACAGCCCCGCCAGGGTCGACTGATGGAAGCCGAGGTTCTTAATGTCGTCCAGCAGATTCAGCGTCGCCTTCTTGCCCAGGGCGGCGTAGCAGTCGGAAATAACCCGGCCGCTGCCTCGCTGGGAGAGCGGATAGTTGTAGAACGCCAGCCCCTCGGGCAGGATGTCGTTGAAGAAGCAGCGACCGACCGTCGTAACGATTCGTCCACTCTCGGCGACGGTCATCCCGTCCGAATCAATTACCTGCAGGTCCTTGGACACGCGGAGAAGCACCTTCGAGTGCATCCCGATCAGCCCGAAAGAGTACGCCTGGATCGCCGCGTGGTGATCCTTGAAGACAGGATATTCATTGCCGTCGGAGTGCTTGACGCGATGCAGCTTTCCGTCGACGTGCTCCTCGCCACCTTCGCACGTGAGGTAATAGATCCCCAGAACAATGTCCTGCGTCGGGCGCATGATGGGCGACCCGTCGGCAGGCGAGAAAATATTGTTCGTCGAGAGCATCAGCACATGCGTTTCCGCCTGCGCCTCGATCGACAGCGGAAGGTGGACGGCCATCTGGTCGCCGTCGAAGTCCGCGTTGAAGCCCTTGCACGCCAGCGG
This sequence comes from uncultured Planctomycetaceae bacterium, assembly GCA_964646915.1. Lineage (GTDB taxonomy): Bacteria > Planctomycetota > Phycisphaerae > SM23-33 > SM23-33 > CAZFPT01. The sequence continues at coordinate 23,046 of CAZYIH010000024.1, forward strand.
ATGGAGGCGAATGGCGTTGCCTTCCACCAGTACCGGCTCGAACGCCTGAATACCCATTCGGTGCAGCGTCGGTGCGCGGTTGAGCATCACCGGATGCTGGTAGATGACTTCTTCCAGCACGTCCCAGATCTCCCGATCACGCCGTTCGAGCATCTTTTTGGCGGACTTGATCGTATCGGCCAACCCGCGGTCTTTGAGCTTGCGGATGATGAACGGCTGGAACAGCTCCAGGGCGATTTTCTTGGGCAGCCCGCACTGGTTGAGCTTGAGGTCCGGACCGACGACGATCACCGATCGCCCCGAGTAGTCCACGCGCTTGCCCAGCAGGTTCTCGCGGAAACGTCCCTGCTTGCCCTTGATCATATCGGTGAGCGATTTCAGGGGGCGATTGGCCGTCCCCTGAACCGGGCGGCGGCAGCGGTTGTTGTCGAACAGTGCGTCGACGGCCTGCTGCAGCATGCGCTTCTCGTTGCGGATGATGACCTCGGGGGCGTTGAGGTCCATCAGCTTCTTGAGGCGGTTGTTGCGATTGATGATCCGCCGGTACAGATCGTTGAGGTCGGAGGTGGCAAAGTTGCCGCTCT
>CAZYIH010000025.1:0-3968 GCA_964646915.1 uncultured Planctomycetaceae bacterium
TTTGCCGGGGTCAGGAGGACTCGCCCTTGCGGAGATCGTCGTGGTAGATCTTCATCATCCGGTCGGTCAGGCGGGGGCTGAGCGGAGCGAGGATCGCCAGCAGACGCCCGCCGACGGTGAACCGCAACTCCGGGACCGCCCTGCCGACCGTCGAGACGATGCGCTCGGCCACCTCGTGGGGCGACATCATCGTCCGAAGCTTCACGAAGCTGGACCGCTGTCGGCTGCCGCCTCCGGAATGGTCGAAGAACTCCGTTCGCGTCAGCCCGGGCAGCACCGCCGTCACGCGGACGTTGTGGTCCATCAGTTCCACGCGCATCGATTCGGTCAGTCCGACCACCGCTGCCTTCGCCGCGCAGTACGCCCCGTGCATCGGCGTCCCCCGACGACCGATGATGCTGGAAACATTGAACACGTGCCCGCTGCCCTGCTCGATCATCACCGGGGCGATCGCCTTACAGCCCTGCCATACGGCGAAACAGTTCACCTCGAAGATCCGTCGCATCGTCGATTCGTCCGTCTGGTGGACAGCCCCGTACGCTCCCACGCCGGCGTTGTTGACCATCACGTCCACCCGCCCCAGGCGTCGGAGCGATTCGTCGACCAACTCGCGCACCTGCCCGTCGACGGCAACGTCGGTGGGGATGGGGATTCCCTCTCCGCCGGCCTCGCCACAGGCATCGGCGACCTCGATGAGTCGCTGCTCGCGCCGGGCGGCCAGCACCACCGAATACCCCCGCCGGGCCAGGGAAATCGCCGTTTCGCGTCCGATCCCGCTGGAAGCCCCGGTCACGATTGCTGTTTTCGCCTCGGCCATCGTTGTTCTCCTCAGCCCAGGTAGCCCAGCAGCACCGTCGCACTCAGCCCGGCCAGCGCAGCGACGATCAGTATTCGCTTGATGCGTCGGACGGTTCGTCCGATCTCGTGAATGCTCCCGCCGCGGGCGCCCAGCGAAAGGACATGGTTCACGCGCCAGGCGATCGATCCGTGCCGCCAGTTGAACCGGTCCAGGTTCATTCCGTTGAGTCGGCCGACCTGCTCCAACGCCCCGGCGAAGACCTGCGCACCCACCGGCGTGACGCAGTCTTCCGCGATGCGCTCGTCGCCCAGGGCGTGACTCATCACCCACGCCGAGATCACGTCGCTCTGGCGCTCGAACCGCCGGGAGATCCACCCGAACCCGACCGCCCAGGTTACCACCAGCAGCGCCGCCGAGAGGCCCATCTCGGACCATTCGTCCAGGCCGACCAGCACAGCCAGCCCGTGCGCCAACGCCGCCACGAGCGTGACCGACGCCAGCGCGAACAGCCCCGAGAAGAAGATATGATGATGCACGATGTGCCCTGCCTCGTGGGCGAAGATCGCCTCGACGCGGGCCGAGTCCATGCGGTCCAGCAGGGCGTCGGAGAGCAGCACGTAGCGGACCGGCGCGACCACGCCCATCGCCCCGGCGTTGGCGAGAACTCCTCCGGACTCCCACACCAGCACGTCGCGGAAGCGGAACTTCAGCATCCGGCACATCTCCTCCAGGCGCTTTCGCAACGGCCCATCGGGCAAGCGACGGGTGTTCCAGATTCGCACAATCACCAGTGGTGCACAGATGAACACGCCGGCCGTCCATGCCACACTCGCACCGACCTGCACGATATCCCGCAGGTTGACTTTCTCGGCGATCTCCCCGGAGGGGAACCAGGAAGCATAGGAGGCCAACTCGATCAGATCGTGTCCGAGCACAATCAAAGACAGCGGTGCCAGGATGAACAGAAGGTGATGGCGGAGATTGAATACGACGAATTCGCCGCGCGTCCAGAACGTCGGCTCGGGGTCGGGCGCATCGTCGCCCGGGGCGGCCATCGGGCCCGGGGCGCTGACCTCCGCCCGGGCCGCGTCGTGATAGGGGTACTCCAGCCACCAGGAAATCGTGATCGCCGCGGCAAAGGGAGCGATCATGGCCCACTCACCGATCATGGGGATATCGCCCAGCTGCCACCGCCCTGCCGTACCGGGCAGGTCGGCGTAGTGCTCCAACCAGTTGCCCAGCCCGCAGTAGACCACCATCGCCGAACCGCCCACCAGCCAGATCAGCCGTAACCGCCCCAGCAGACGCTGCCCGCGCGTGGGAGGCGCCGAGGGGCCATGCTCGTGGAGGGTTCGCAGTCCGCTGGCCGTCCAGGCAGCGGTGATGGAGGCAGCCCCGGATAGATAGGCGATCAGCGCGGGCACCCAGACCCATCCCTCGCTCCAGGCGGGAGCGGGAAACTCCAGCATGGTGTAGGTCAGAATGAACGCAATCAGAACGACAATCTGCATGGAATTCCTGCCCGGGCTACGGTTTGGGTCCCGCGATGATACACCACCGGACCGCCGGGGTACAAAACGGATTGCGGGCCGAGTGGATTCGATGCAAAAAAAACTTCTGTTGCGGGGTGAATTCCAGCGATTTAGCGAACCCGGCGGCGTTTAAGTTTCAGCTGATTTGTGAGATCGGCACCAAGGCCGCCGAGAGCAATCGGGGCCGCTTCCAGTCGGGACCCGGTAGGGGCCGACCCGGCTGGGCACCAAACCGGCACGACCGGTGCGGTGCGCACGGATTCCCCTGGAGAGTACGAAGATGACCAAGCGAATGTGGGTGGTTGTGCTGCTGACGGCGTTGATGGTCTCGGGTATGGCCTGGGCGCAGGAAGACACCAGCAGCGGCCGCGATGAGCCGGCCAAGAAGGTCAAGAAGGAAGGCCGGCAGAAGAAGGAAAAAGCGCCCAAGGTCAAGAAGGAGAAGAAAGCCAAGGTCAAGAAGGAGAAGGTCGTCAAGGGCGAGTGGGAGAAGACCTGGGCCCCGATGGCCCAGAAGCTGGACCTCTCTGCCGACCAGACCGCAACCCTCAAGCAGAAGGTGGAAGCGAAGAACGCCGCCATCGCCGAATGGAACAAGGCCAACGCCGAGAAGCTCAATGCGATCAAGGCCTCGATGAAGGACGCCAAGAAGAACGAGAACACAGACGAGATGAAGAAGCTCAAGGGCGAGATGGGCGAGCTGAGCAAGGCCCGCAAGACCATCGAAACCGACGCGACGGCCGCCTGCATGGGCGTGCTGACCGCCGAGCAGAAGTCCAAGTGGGAAGGCATTAAGTTCTGCGGCCGCGTGATGGGCAAGTACCGCAAGGCCGGCCTGGACGAAGCCCAGCAGGCCAAGGCCGAGCAGCTCTGCCTGGCGGCGGGGGCTCAGTTGGCATCGGCCGACAAGAAGGCCACGAAGGGCGTGATGACAAAGCTCGACGGGGACATCAAGGCCCTGCTGACCGACGCCCAGAAGGAAAAGCTCAGCGCCCGCGGAAAGGGCCGGTCCGAGAAGGCCCCGAAGGTCAAGAAGGCCCCCAAGGCGCGTAACAACCGCAAGCAGGCCGACGTCGAGGACATCGACTAGCCTGCTTACTCAGGGGTGTCGTTGAGGTCTCACACGGGCCGGGGTGCCGATAAGGTGCTCCGGCCCGTTTTCGTTGGCGAGTCGATTCTACTGTACCGGGGAACATCGCAGGACCTGGCGGGCCCGCGCCAGATCGATCAGGCCGTAAAGCCTCTGGAAATGATCCACCAGCGCCACGAACGGCTCATCTGTGCCCGATTCGCAGATCGCCCGGAGACGCTCGATATTGGCATCCCGCTGGATGGTGGGAAACTTCCGGCGACAGACACTTCGGATCATCGAGCGACACTTCTCGCCCTCCAGCTCGTCGGCCGTCACGATCCCAACCAGTCGGCCCTGGCTGTCCAGGACCGGCAGGACGTCCAGACCCCGCTCGGTCATCAGATCGGCCGCCTCCTGACAAGTCGTCTGCTCCGAGCAGAACCAGCACTTATCTTCCACAAGATCTTCAAGACGCATCACTTCGCTTCCCCTACCGGGACCACACCTGCGGTCCGCCGGGAGCAACCCCGCCGCTGCCCGGTTCTCCGTCAGGCCATCCATTCAC
>CAZYIH010000025.1:4068-21864 GCA_964646915.1 uncultured Planctomycetaceae bacterium
CCAAACGCCGCCGCTGAGGCGACCCTGCCTCGTCCCGCTCAGACCCCGGCGCGAGACCGCAACTGATCCATCTTGCTGCGGACCTCCGAGGCCATGCGTGAGTTGGGATACTCGGAAATGATCTGCTCGCCGACCTCGATCGCCTCGGTCCAACGCTGATCGGTCACGCAGATGGCGAACTGCACGCCGAGATTGTGCAGCTTCGCCCGGAGCACACCGCGGGCACTTTCCTGCATGGCCGCCGCTTCCTGTGGCGTGAGATACAGGTCCAGCTCGCGCAGGGTGGCGACGCTGCCGTCGATGTCGTTCTTGCGGACGGCTTCGCCGTACTCCTGCAGCAGCTCGCGTTTGCGATCGTTCCGCGCCCGGGCGATCCGCTCTGGCAGGTCGGCGACCTTCTCGTTGTCGGGAAACAGACTCACGATCCGCCGGGCCTCGCGGGCCGCCTGCGTCCAATCGTGACGGGCCAGGATCGAGTCGATCCGGGCGATGGCGGCGTCGATCTTCTCTTCCAGCGACCCGTCCCGGGAGTCCTGGATCTCTTTGCGCAAACGGGCAGCCTCGTCGGCGTACCCGAACCGCTCCTCGATGGCCTCGACGAGAGATTCCGCCGACTGGTAGTCCTGGACCATCAGGTCGGCGTGAATGGTCTCGCGAAATGCCTCCAGCTCGCGCTCGCGGAAAATGAGGCTCTTGGCCTGGTCGCTGAGCTGCGAGAGATCGGTGAGCTTGTGGATGTCGCGATGAGTCTCCTCCGCCACCGACTCGAGCCGACGGATGTACTCCGCTGCCGACTGGACGCCGGCTTCGTTTCGCACCAGGGCGTCGACCACGCCGTAGCCGACGGCCGAGAGGGCAGCGCCCAGCAGACCGATGACGATGGTCACCACCGCCATGCCCAGAACCTGCAGACCGCCGCTGTGACGGAGCATCGGGACCGCCCTGACGATTCCCGCCACCCCGAGCACCACCAGCAGCGCCGAGAGCACGATCCCCAGCACCATCGCCACCTTGGAGGCCTTCATCAGCCAACCGAATCGTCCTGTCTCACCAGCCATGCCCTGCTCCTTCAGACGGGGTCTCAGCGGCCGACCCGGCGAAACTCCTTTCCGCTCAGGCCACGGCAGCTGCCCCTCTTAAAAGTAGGCTCGCCCGGAAGCAAAGTCAAACGTCCCCTCGCAGGTCGCCGTCCACGCAGGGCTTGTCAATGCCGTCGTCGAGGCGTACCATCACGTCAGTCTCGAGCGAGACCCACCGGAGCCGCCCATGCCGCACGAACAGATGGATGATCGACAGGTCGCCGCCTACCTGCACATGGACCAGCGCGAGGTCCACAAACTCGCCTCGCGCGGAAAGCTCCCCTGCCGACGGGTCGGCGGGCGGTTTATCTTCACCAAAAGCGAGATCGACCACTGGGCGTTCGAACGCATGGGCGGGATGAAGCACGACGAGCTGGCCCGCCTCGAGCGCGGCGTGAGCCTCCACCACGGATTCGACCACCAGCAGCTCATCGTCAACGAACTGATCCCCACCGACGGCCTGGCTGTCCCGCTGGGCGCCAAGACGCGCGAGAGCGTGCTTCGAGGCCTGCTCGATGTCGCCGAGATGAACGAGATGGTCTACGTCCGGGACGAGCTGTTGGCCGAGATCAAGGACCGCGAGGAACTCTGCTCGACCGCCATCGCTCCGGGCGTCGCCCTGCCCCACCCCCGACACCCGCTGCCGTACGACATCGCCGAGAGTTTTGTCGTCGTTGGTCTCACCCCGGGGGGCATTCCCTTCGGGGCCGAGGACGGCGGGCTCACCAGACTCTTCTTCCTGATCTGCTGCAAGGACGATCGCACGCATCTGCACGTCCTGGCACGCCTCGCGCGGATGCTCTCGGACGGCGACGCCCTGGAAAGCTTCCTGCAAGCCGAAACGCCCGACGAGCTGGGACACCTCCTGCTGCTGCGCGAACAGGCCTGCCTGGACAGCCCCCACTGACCCATCGGCCCATGACCCCGTCAGCCGACATCTTCGACGAGGAGTTCATCGCCCAGCTCCGGCAGCTGCGCCTGCTCGTGAAGCGTCTGACCGCGCGCCAGTCGCCGGGCCTGTCACGCTCCCACCGCGTGGGCGACGGGCTGGAGTTCGCCGACCATCGCGATTACGCCCCGGGCGACGACGTGCGATTCATCGATTGGCCCTACTACGCGAGAATGGGCAAGCTCCTGGTGCGCCTCTTCCACGAACACTCCGACGCGGAAATCGCCCTGCTGCCGGATACGTCCGCCTCGGGCGCCCCCGGCGGGCAGGACGGGCTGTTCCGCTACGCCCTGAAGACCACGGCCGCCCTGTCGTTCGTCGCGATGGCGGGGATGGACCGCGTGAGCATAACCCCCTTCGCCGACCGATTGGCTGCTCCCATGCGATTCGGTCGATCGAAGGAGAACATCCTCGCCGTGCTGGGCGCCCTCTCGGGCCTGACTCCGGGCGGATCGACCGCCCTGGGGCGATCGGTGAGCGAATTCGCCGCCCGCGCCGAACCGGGCACGCTGGCGATTGTCGTCTCCGACCTGCTCGGCTGCGGCGACCAGCTCGCCGGCGCACTGGCTACGCTCCACGCCCGCCGCTGCGACGCGGTGGTGATTCACCTGATCGCCCCCGCGGTGGCCGACGCGACACTCACCGGACCTGTGCAACTGACCGACGCCGAAAGCGGAGAAACCCTGACGCTGGATGTAACCCCACGCCTGGTCGACGCCTGCCGGGCGGAGTTCGAGCGGTTCCGCACCGGCGTGGAACGCACCTGCGCCGCCGGCGGGGCTGTCTACGTCGCCAGTCGAACCGATCAGCCCTTCCAGCAGCTCGTCATCGAGACCATCCGCCGCACCGGAGGCCAACCCCGGTGAGCGAACCTGGCGACCTGACCGCTTCTGGCTCCGATCGCCGGCGCTGGCTGGTGGCGACCGCCGTGCTGGCTGCCCTGCCGATGATCGTGCTCTACCCGCTCTGGACGAACCCGCTGTCGGCAGGCGAGGACGACGCGATCTACTACTACCCCCTCCGCGCGATGGTGGGCGACTCGCTGGAGCAGGGACGTTGGCCCGTCCGCAACCCCCGCGAAGCCGGCGGCGTTCCGCTGATGGGCGATACCCAGTCAGCCGTCCTCTACCCCCCCACCTGGCTGTTCGCAGCCATCCCCGACGCTCTGGCGTACTCGCTGAACATCTTCCTGGCGTTCGCCATCGCCGGGGTGGGGATGTCCGCGTATCTCCGCCGGCTCGGCCTGCGAACCGTTGCCTCGTCGCTGGGCATGCTGGCCTTCATGTTCTGCGGGTTCCTCGTCGGCCATCGCGTCCACTTGGCCATGCTCCACACCGCCGCCTACCTGCCCTGGCTGCTGTGGTGCGTCGAGCGATCGCGACGCGAGCCGTCCGCTGCCTTCCTGGCGGCCGTCCCGATCGGCTATCTCACCATCGCCGCGGGTCACTGGGGAATCGCCATGCAGATGGGCCTGGGCGTGGGGGCCTACCTCCTGCTGCGCGCCCGCCCGCTGGGTCGCGCCGCCGGGCCGATCGTGGGGGGATGGGCGCTGTCGGCCGTCCTGGCAGCCCCGATGATCGCGCCGGCGATGGCCATGCTCGAACACTCCACGCGCGACGCGATCGGCTACGCGATCGTCGGCGAGAACAGTTTCTTCCCCCTCTCGGCCGTCCTGGGGCTGTTCCCCATGCTCATGGGCTCCCGGACGCCGGGGTTCTATCCGCAGGAATGGTGGGGAGTGTGGCACCTCTGCGAGATGCTGCCGTACGTCGGACTCGTCACGCTCGTACTGGCGGCCGTGGCGATTCGCACGCTGTATGGCCGCCGGCGCAAAGGCGCCCTGCCGCCACCGACGCACCCCCTTCGCCCCATCGTCCGCGTCTGGACGTGGATCGGCGTCGGGGCGTTGATCTGGATGCTGGGCTACTACCTGCCGACCTATCGACTGGTGCGACTGGTCCCCCTGCTGGGACGCATCCGCTGCCCGGCGAGGCTGATCCTCCTGCTCGATGCATCCCTGGCCGTGTTGGCCGCCTGCGGGCTCGAAGCGATGCTCGCCCGTGACGTCGACCTGGCTCGGTCGATGCGCACGCTGGCGAAGCGCGTGGCGCGGCGATGGCTTCCGCTGATCATGGTCGCCTCGCTGGTGCTGATCGCCGTAGGGGCTGCGTTGCTGGTGGTGATTCCCGTTCCGCCGATCTTCCCGTTCGCCGGGGGCCCGGGCGACGCCCTGCGGGCGCTGATTCCGACCAACCCGGCCGTCTGGGTTCCGCTGACCACGTGCATCGCCACAGCCGCCGGCGTGACTTTCTGGGCCCGCCGACCCGTCCGCCGGGCGTGGTGGCTGGTGGCGCTGCTGGCGATCGACCTGGTGATGGTCGCCCGATTCGTGGACATTCCCCCGGACTGGTCCACTGCCCCCCCGCCGAACACGTCGCCGGCAGCGACCTGGCTGAAGACAAACGCCGAGGTCGAGCAATTCCGCGTGTGGGGACTGGGCGAAAACTATCACAGCCGAGCCGCCGAACTCCTGCTGCCCAAGACGTGCGAGGCGATGGGCATCGCCACCATCTCCACCTATGGCCCGTGGCAGCACCCCGCCCACGCCCACCTGCTGGGTTTCGACCATTACGGCCGACACGTCCAGTGGGAATGGCTGGTGCGGACCAACCACCTGCTCAGCCTGCACAGCGTTCGCTACCTGCTGGCCGCCGAGCGGGGCAAACGGGCGGTGATCGAGTCGGTCGTCGCGCCCGACCCGAACGCCGCCGAGCTGATCGGCCCGGAGCTGATGAACGATCAGCCCATGGACCTGCGAACCGCCGAGGAAATCGAAGGAGGCTTCCGCCTGCGGGCGCCGCTGCTGAGTTGGCCGTCGGAGGCGCGCCTGCCGGTAAGCGTGGAGGCGGACAAACGCTACCGCGTCGCATTCGACGCGCGCGGGACGGATCACGGAGCCGCCCTGTGGCTGAAGGTCGAAATCTTCTGGTTCGACGCGGACGGCAACTGGGTGTGGGACGAGGCGATGGGGCAACTGATCGCCCCCGAGCAGATCGGCCGACGGTGGCGCCACGTCGAGGCCAACCTCGTGGTAAGCGACGACCCACCGCGGCAAGCGTGGCTGCGGTTTTCCACGCTCAGCGAGAGACCCATTGAAATCCGGGACGTCTCCCTGCGCGAGGCGACCGTCTTCCTGCCGCGTCTGCCCGGCGACGTCATCGCACCAGGGCAGCCGGTATACCGCAAGGTGGCCGAGCTGCCCGCCCGTCGCGCCGGCGACCCGAACGTGGCGATCTACGAGAACCCCCTGGCGATGCCCGTTTCCGCCGGTCGCCGGCGTGCCCAGCCGCCCACGCACGACACCATCGAAACGCTCAAATGGCTGCCCGTGAACCGGCAGGCGTGGGGGCAGGTCGCGCCGATCGACCTGACCTGGCGGACCTCCGCCGACCCGGGCGCGATGGTCCGGACCTGGACTCTGCCGGCGGCAGGGATGTATATCCTGGCGACCGTTGCCATCCTGCTGTTCCGGTGGCGGAAGCGAGGCGATCACCCGAAAAATCCATGAACCCGTCGGCGGGGTTGGGACGTAATACCGGGGTGAATAGAATGGCACGCGAGTACAGGGATTCAAGGGCAGACCCCGCATCGGCGACGGTCGGCCCGGACAACAAGGAGCACGCATCCATGAAAAAAACAACACTCTCCAGAGTCGGCTTGATCCTTCCGATGGCGTTGATCGCATTGATTGCGTTGGCCACGGTGGTCGTGGGACCCATGTTTGTCCAGCAGATCGCATACGCCGCCCAGATGGGCCGCAATGAGGCGGACATCGAGCACCTCTCGAAGCTCAAAGACCACGACCGTCTTTCCACGCTGTTCCGGGCGGTCTCGCGGGCGGTTCAGCCGGCGGTGGTGGAAATCCGCGTCGAGAAGAAGGTCACCGTCGGTGGTGGCGGCAGCACGCCGCGCGACCCGTTCAGCAAGTTCTTCGGCGAGGACAGCCCCTTCGGCCGAATGCCGCGCCGCCAGCCGTCGCCGCGGGAGTACGTCCAGCGCGGGCTGGGAAGTGGCGTGATCGTCGACGCCAAAAACGGATACGTCCTGACAAATCATCACGTTGTGCGCGACGCCAAGCCCGAGGAAGTCAAAGTCGTCCTGCACGACAAGGACGGGCGCGAGTTCACCCCCGAGTGGATCCGCACCGACCCGCCGACCGACCTGGCGGTGATCAAGATCAAGCCCAAGGGGCTCATCGGCGCCAAGCTCGGCGACAGCGACGAGATAGCCGTGGGCGACTGGGTGCTGGCGATCGGCTCGCCCGAGGGGCTCGAGCAGACGGTGACAGCGGGCATCATCTCCGCGCTGGGTCGCACGACGGGCCGGGGCGGGCAGTACCAGAATTTCCTGCAGACCGACGCCGCCATCAACCACGGCAACTCGGGCGGCCCGCTGGTGAACATGCGGGGCAAGGTCATCGGAATCAACACCGCGATCGTCTCGCGAACGGGCGTCAACGAGGGCATCGGCCTGTCCATTCCGTCCAACATGGTCCGCCACATCATGGAGCAGCTCGTCGCGACCGGCAAAGTCGTGCGAGGCTATCTCGGTGTGAAGATCGGCGACATCGATCAGGCGATGGCCAAGAGCTTCGAACTGCCGACCACCAACGGTTCGCTGATTCACCAGGTGGTCGACGGCAGCCCTGCCGACAAGGCGGGCCTCCAGGCGGGCGACTTCATCACCGGCGTTGCCGGAGAGGGTATCAATAACACCAACGAACTGCGTAACAAGGTCGCCACGCTCAAGCCCGGAGAAACCTACGCGTTTCAGATCTTCCGCAACGGCAAGCGGGACACGAAGAAGGTGACCATCACCGAACAGCCCGAGGACATGTGGGCCGCGTTCGGCGGCGAGGACGACAAGCCTGCGAAAGACCGGGCACCGGCTGAGAAGCTCGGGCTGACCGTTGAGACGCTCACGCCCGATCTGGCCAGGAAGGTCGGCTACGACAGCGACGTCCGCGGCGTGCTCATCAGTGAAGTCGCGCCCAACAGCAACGCAGCGGAGAACGGCATTCGCCCGGGGCAGTTGGTCCTCGAAGTGCAGGGCAAACGCGTCGAGACGGTCAAGGAGTTCACCAACACCGTTGCCGCCGTCAAGAGCGGCGCGGGCGTTCGGCTGCGACTGATGACGCCGCAGGGCGACAAACGATTCGTCCTGCTGACCCCCGAGAAGTAAGCCCCACAGCAGACACGATTCCCCCGGCGGGTCCGACGAGCTTCGGGCCCGCCGATTCTTTGCGCCCTCAGCGCGACAACGGTTCGTCCTCGGCCTCGCTCAGGGTTCGCCGCCGAAAGCCCACGCTACGAGGTCAGCAGGTCGACGGCGGCAGAGAGGATCTCGCCCGGCTCGGCCATCCGTCCCGGTCCGACGGTGTCGCAGGCGAGTCGCCCGGCGTTGGGACCGACCACGTGCAGGCCCCAGTCGCGGAGGGTCTGGAGGTTGACTTGGGTGGGCGGCGCGTCCCACATGCGCGTGTTCATCGCCGGGGCCAGCAGGATCGGGCAGGCCCCGTGGGCGCTGAGCCCCAAGGCGGACACGAGGTCGTCGGCGAGGCCGACTGCGAGCTTGGCCAGCGTGTTGGCGGTGGCCGGCGCGACGATCATGAGGTCCGCCTGCTCGGTCAGCGAGAGATGCCCGGAACGATACTCGCGCGTGGACTGCCAGAGATCGGTATACACCATGCGCCGGGTGAGCGCCTGGAACGTCAACGGCGCGACGAACCGCGCAGCCGACTCGGTCATGGCCACATGGACGCCCGCCCCGCCCTGCACGAGTTTGCTGCACAGGTCGGCCGACTTGTAGGAGGCGATCCCGCCGGTGACGCACAGCAGGATCTCTCTGCCTTCCAGTGGTTTCTCGGGCGTCGGGCTCATGGCGTCGCGCACGGGAGTGCTGGGTTACTCGAGCTCTTTGGGCGTGAGAACGTCGGAGTTCTCGTAATCGATGGCGATCTGGTCTTCGAGAATCTCCTGGATCGCCACTTCCATGTCCGTCATGCCGGGCTTGCGGTCGACCATCGGCCGGGCGCCCTGCATCAGCTCGACCATGCGTCGCTGGATCAGGGCGGTGAGCTTGAACTGACCTCCGACCTTCTCGACAATCTCTTCGCTCTTGAGGGCTTCAATCATGGTGTACATGCTCCTTACGACCGGATGAGCGACACGACTTCGCGTGTGGCGGTTTCCAGGTCGTCGTTGATGATGACGTGTCGATAAATGCCGCTCTGGCGGGCGGCGTCCAATTCGCTCTGGGCTGCCGACAGGCGGCGCTGGAGCTGTTCGGTTGTTTCGGTTCCCCGCTCGGTCAGTCGGCGGGCAAGTTCCTCTTCGCTGGGCGGGGCGATCAGCACGAACATCGCCTCGGGCATCTTGGCGTGGACCTGCCTGCCTCCCTGTACGTCGACGTCCATGATGAGCGTTCGCCCCTGCTGGATCGCCTCCAGCACCGGCTGGGCGGGCGTGCCGTACAGTTGGCCGAACACCTCGGCCCATTCGAGCATCTCGCCGTGCTCGATCATATCCTCGAACGAGTCCCGCGAGACGAAGTGGTAGTCCTCGCCGGGGGTCTCGCCCTCGCGGGGTTCGCGCGTGGTGGCCGAGACGCTGAATTCCCCCTCCGTCCGCGAGATCGCCCGCCTCAGCAGCGTGCTTTTGCCCACGCCGCTGGGTCCGGAGACCACCACCAGTTTGCCTTGGTTCTCTGCCATGTTCAGGGTCGTCCGTCGGTCGGCTGGGTCATTCGGCGTTCTGGACCTGTTCCTTGATGCGGTCGACGGCCGATTTGATCTCCACGACGCGGCGCGAGATATCGGCGTCATTCGCCTTGGAGCCGATGGTGTTCGCCTCGCGGAGCATCTCCTGGGCGATGAAGTCCATCTTTCGGCCGGCCGGTTCGTCCAGTTCGGTCGCCTGGCGGAACTGATCGAGATGGCCGCCAAGGCGGTTGACTTCCTCGGCGATGTCGCTGCGCTCGGCGAACAGCGCCACCTCGCGTGACAGCGCGTCTTCGTCGAGGTTCAGCTTCGCCTGGCGTGTGAGCTCCTCGACCCGTTCGGTCAGCCGTTGGTGGTAATCGACCACCACCTGCCCGGAGCGTTTCTCGATCTCGCCGAGGTGCTCGCGGATCACGGCGCAATGGTTCAGCAGGTCCTCGGCGAGCCCCTGTCCCTCGGCCTGTCGCATCTTGATGAGCCCGTCGATGGCCTGGTGGATCAGGGCGAACACCTCGTCGCGTGTGGTTTCGACGAGGCCTTCGAGGCTGGGCGGTTCCATCACGCCGGGCAGCAGCAGCAGGCCGGCCAGGTCGATCCGCATGCTGGTATCGCCGCCGGCTTCGATTTGCTTGAGCTGGGCGGCGTAGCTTTCCAGCACGCCGGTTCGCACGGTGCAGGCTGCCTGCTCGTCGGGGACTTTCATCTTGACCGTGAGCGTGACGCTTCCGCGGGCGATGCGTTTGCGCAGCAGTTGCTCGATTTCCGCCTCCGCCCGCATCCACGCCTCGGGCAGACGGATGTTGGGCTTGAGGTAGCGGTTGTTCACCGAGCGGGCCTCGACGACGTAGTGAACACCGTCGACCTCACCGCCGGCAGAGCCGAATCCGGTCATCGAACGAAGCATGCTGTGCTCCTTGGGGACGGCGGGTTTCACTCGGGCACGTTGGCGTCCACAGCGGGCATGTCCACATCGGCGGGCATGTTCGCGTCGTCGGGCATCTCCTCCTCGACGGGCAGGAAGGACACGGTCGCCACGTCGCTGGGCTCCCAGCCGGTGCGATAGGCCCGGGCCTTGATGGTCACCGGCGGCAGGACGACAATCTTCTCGCCGCTGTTGATGGGCTCGTTGGCCGTCTCCTTGGTGGGTTCGGTCCCGTCGCGGGTGATGTAGATCGTCGTGTTACCCGTGATAGTCCATATCCGCACTTCGGTGTTCGGGTCGACCGGGCCGCCGGCCGGGTCGAAATTCACGCTGGCGACCTTGCTCGGTGGCGTGCGCGTCGCCACCACCGTAACCACGGCAAGCAGCAGGAACAGCCCCGTCAGCACGATGGTGACCCAGGTCATGACGTCCCCGGTCTTGGTTCCGAACGCGCTGGAGCCCGCACCGCCCAGGGCGGCACCCAGGCCGCCGCCGCGACCCTTCTGGAGCAGCACCACCCCGATCAGCAGGAGGCAGACGATAATGAACAGCACCATCAGAATCGTGGAAAAGTATCCCAGCATTGCATTGATCTCTCATGCGTCCCGCCGAAGCGGAACTGGTAACTCGATCGCTCTTTGCACTCGCCGGCCGCCCCCGCGGAGCAGGAGGCGATCTCAAGCGGGCTACGCCTCCGAGACGATGCCCGCGAACGAGTCGGCCTTCAGGGCCGCCCCGCCGATCAAACCGCCGTCGATGTCCGTCTGGGCGAGAAGGTCTTTGGCGTTGGCCGGCTTCATCGAACCGCCGTACTGAATCCGCGTCGCCTCGGCGACGTCCTGGTCGTAGAGGTCCGCCAGAAGCCCGCGAATCATCGCGTGGGTTTCCTGGGCCATCTCCGGGGTCGCCGTCTTTCCGGTTCCGATCGCCCAGACCGGCTCGTAGGCGATGGTCACATTGGCCATGTCCGCCTTCGAGACGCCTTCCAGGCCCAGCTTGACCTGGCGGGTGTTGACCTCGTCGGTCTTGCCGCTTTCCCGCTCTTCGAGAAGCTCACCGATCGCCAGAATCACATCCAGCCCGTCGCCCAGCGCCTTGAGCACCTTGCGATTGATCAGTTCGTCGGTCTCGCCGATCACGTGGCGACGCTCGCTGTGCCCCAGCAGCACCAAGTCACAGCCGATGTCTTTCAGCATGGCCGAGGAGATCTCGCCGGTGAATGCGCCGTTGTCCTCGTAGAACATGTTCTGCCCGCCCACCGCGATGGGGGTGTCCTTAAGGACGGCTGTGACCGCATCGAGATATACGAAGGGCGGGAACACCGCCAGGTCCACGTTGGTCTCGCTGCCCAGGGCGTCCTTGAGGCCATTGGCCAATTCGACGGCCTCGGCTTTGGTGGTGTTCATCTTCCAGTTTCCGGCAATGAAGAGTTTTCGCGACATCGGTGCGTCCTTCCTTATGGTTCAGGTTCGTTGCGCAGGTGTCTCAGACGGGCTCGACCGCACGGGGGAAGCTCCCCAGCACGTGCAGCTCGCCGCAGTGTTCTCGGGCTTCGTTGAGGGCTTCGACGAAGTTGGGGTCTTCCAGATGACCCTCGGCGTCGACGAAGAAGTAATACTCCCAGTTCCGCCGCTGCGACGGACGGGTGTCGATATTCGTCAGGTTGATCTCGAATCGGCTGAAAATATTGAGCATCTCGACCAGCGCCCCGGCCCGGTGGGCGGTGGTGAACATCAGCGCGGTCTTGTCGTTGCCCGTTCGCTTGGCCGGCGTGCGGGAAATCACGAAGAACCGCGTCTGATTCTGCGGATTGTCCTCGATGTTCTCGAAGACGATCTTCAGTCCGTACAGGTCGGCCGCCAGGGTACTGCCAATGGCGGCCAACTGTTTCTCGGACGACGCCATCTCCGCCGCCCGCGCGCTGGATGCCGTCGGAACCAGTTCCACGCTGGACATGCTCGCCGAGAGCCATTTGCGGCACTGGGCGAAGATTTCCGGCTTGGAGGCGATCACGCGGATCTGCTCGGGGCGGGTGTTGGCCAACAGGTTGTGATGGATCGCCACGACGACCTCCGCGCAGATGTGCACGGGCGTGTCGATGAACGAGTCCAGCGTGTCGATGATTCCCCCGCCGATGGTGTTTTCCACCGGCACGACGCCCAGGTCGCAATGGTCGCGGGCCACTTCCTCGAAGACGGCCCGGATGTCGGGCATGGAACAGTACTCGATGCTGGCACCGAACTTACGCGTTGCCGCCAAGTGCGAGAAACTGCCCTTGGGCCCGAGAAAGCCCACCCGAAGCGGCTTTTCCAGGGCAAACGAACCGCTCATCAGCTCGCGATAGATCGCCTGCAGCGTCGCCTGGGGAAGCGGGCCACCGTTGAGCTCGGCGATGCGGGCCAGGACGGCCTGCTCGCGGTCCGGAGCGTAGATCGGGGTTCCGTCGGTCTGCTTGACCCGCCCGACGTCCACGACGACCTCCGCGCGCTCGTTGAGCAGGTCGACGATGCGCTGGTCGAGCTCGTCGATGCGGCGGCGGAGGGACTCGAGGTCTACCTCCTCCGGCTGTGGGTTGTCCTGGTTCGCCATCATCGCGGGGTCCCGGTATGGGCGCACAGTCCGTCCGCCCGGAAACAGACCGCCCTTTGTACCTGCACAACCCCGAGCGGTCAAGGGAATTTGACGCCTTTCGCGCCGCGGTTGCGGCGCCATCGGGCTCCGCCAGCCCTCGCCGAAGACGGGACTTACTTAACTCGCTCCACGATGGCGACGATATCGAAACAGCAGGTGTGCCGCAACGACACCAATCCCCGTCCCGCGGGCCCGCCTGCCGACACCAACCCGGGGCAAGCCCCCCAGGGGCAACAATGGGGATCGACAGGGCAAAGCAAACGGTGAAAAAGAAGGTTACGTCAATTCGAGTCCTTGCGCTGGACGATACGCCCTCCGTGCTGGGGTTGTACGAGCGGATTCTCTGCCAGTCCTGGCAGGCAGCATCCTCGGACTCCGACTGCGCAGGATGGGTGACCCGCGTATTCGGTGAGGACGGCGCAAAAGACGGCCTGCGGATGGTCCGCCCTACCCTCTGTGCGACCGGGCAGGAAGCGATCCAGGCGGTCCGAAAGTCCCGCGACGACGACGATCCGTTCGCGATCGCGTTCGTGGACGTGCGCCTGAATGAGGAGTGCGGGCTCGAAACGGCTGAGCAGGTCCGCATGATCGACCACAATGTGCACATCGTGCTGGTGACGGCCAACCTCGAGTGCGACCCGATTTCCGTCGTCACGCGGATTCCCCCTGCCGACCGGGTACTGTATCTCCAGAAGCCCTTCCATGCCCCCGAGATACGACAGCTCGTCCTCGCGATGGGTACGAAGTGGCGGGTCGAGGAGCAACTCCGTCTCGGTCAGGCGTGGATGCTCGACCGCGTGCGGGAGCGAACCGTCGCCCTCCAGCAGGCCAATGACAGTCTCGAAGAGCAGCTCGTCCAGCACCAGAAGGTTCAGAACGAACTGGCCCAGAAGGTGGCTGAACTCGAACGATTCGAGCGTCTCACCGTCGGCAGGGAGCTGCGGATGGTCCGGCTGAAACAGGAAGTCAACGAATACGCCCGCAAAGCGAACCTGCCGCCCCCGTACGACATCTCGACGATGACCGAGCCCGCTTTGCCACCCGAAGCGATGGGCGACAGTTCGGTGACCTGCTCCATCCAACACGCCGGACAGCGATCAACGGCCTGACCCGCCGACCCAGGAGCATTCAGGCATGCCCGAACCCCATCGCGACAAGCCGCCCATCGGCCCGACCGGTGCCGATGACCGCCGGCACTGGCTCAGACGCCTGGGGCAGTGGTTCCAGCCGATGCTTTCCGCCATCCTCGGTGGAACGGTCGGCTTGGCGTCCACGCTGTGGGCGATGGGTCTGGCGACTCCTCTGATTCTCACCACGACCATCGCCGGCGGACTGGCTGGCCTGGTCCTGGCAGAGATAATCCGACGCCGGCAGTTCCACTCCCCCGAAATGTTCCAGGCGCGGCGCGTCAGTGACGAGTTCCCGGTGGCTGTGGTGGAACTCGGCCCGAGCGGAAACATTCGTCACTGCAACCGGACCTTCCGCGAAACGTTCGGCCTGCATACAACCGCCGAATGGAAGCAGGCCTCGCTCGACCGCCTCGTCGCCCCGGGCGAGCTGGAAATCGCCCGCAAACGGTACAGACGCATCCTGGCCGAGGGCAAGTCGCTCGGGCCCAGGGAGTATCGCCTGCTGGACGGCAATGGCGAGGAGTTCATCGCCATCGTCAACACCCGCCCGCTGATGCGGAGGCGACGTTGCGTCGCAGCCCGGACCACCATCACGCGCCTGAGTGGACGGGCGATGACCAGCGAGGAGATGCAGAATCTTCTCAGCCAGACCCAGTCGATCCTGCGGAACATTCAGGCAGCCGTCTTCCTCAAGGACCGTCAAGGACGATACTCCCTGGTGAACGAGGCATTCACGACGCTGTTCGGCGTTCGCGAGAGCGACGTGGCCGGCAAGACCGACGAGGAAGTTTTCTCGCCCTCCCAGGCGGCGGTGCATCGAGAGGAAGACCGCCGCATTTTCGAGACCGGCCAACCGCTCCGCAAGGAACGGGCGATGCGCTGCGACTCGGGGGAGGTCTGTCACCTGGCGATCTCACTGGCGCCGGTAACCGACGCCCACGGGGAGGTCATCGGGCTGGTCGGCGCCGCCTTCGACGTCACCGCCCGCAAACGCGCCGAGCAGGTCGCCCGGGAGGCCTACGAGCGGGCCGAGCGAGCCAGCAGCGAGTTGGCCATCCGGGCTGAGCAACTCGACGAGGCCCGCCGCGCGACATTGAACATCGTCGACGATCTCGAACGTCGCGAGCACGCCCTGCGGGAAGCCAACGAATTCCAGCGCAAGCTCCTCGCGACGGCCGCCGGGGCGATGTTCACCGTCGGCCCCGATCGACGCATTACGATGGTCAACCAGGCCTTCTGCGATATTACCGGCTTCTGCGAGGAAGAGGTCCTCGGGGAAAGCTGCAACATCCTGCAGGGCGATAAGTGCACCCAGCACTGCCGACTGTACGACACGAGCCGAACCGAACCGATCCGCCACGCCCAGTGCACCATTCTCCGCAAGGACGGAACGCCGGTTACGATTCTCAAAAGTGCCGATTATGTCCGCGACGCCCAGGGCAATCCTGTCGGCGGGATCGAGTCGTTCGTCGACGTCACCCAACTGGTGGAGGCCAAGCAGCTCGCCGAAGACGCCAGCCGGGCCAAGAGCGACTTCCTGGCGAAGATGTCCCACGAGATCCGCACGCCGATGAACGGGATCATCGGAATGACGGAGATGGTTCTGGACACGCCGTTGACGCCCGAACAGCGCGAGCGTCTCTCGACGGTGCAGAACTCGGCCGACTCGCTGCTGAAGATCATCAACGACATTCTGGACTTCTCGAAGATCGAGGCAGGCAAGTTCTCGCTGGACTGCGTGGAGTTCTCGCTGCACAGCACGCTGAGCCAGTTGCTCAGCGAGCTACGGGCCAAGACAGCCGAGAACAACATTGAGCTGATCTGCGACATCGAGAAAGACCTCCCGGTCCGCCTGGGGGGCGACCCGGTGCGTCTCCAGCAGGTGCTGTTGAACCTGCTGGGCAACGCGATCAAGTTCACCGAGGATGGCGAGGTCATCATCCGCATCACCGAGGCAGAGCCCCTCGATCAGGACGGCCGGGTGCAGTTGCACTTCGAGGTGGAGGATACGGGCATCGGGATCGCCCCGGAGAATGTCGGGCGCATCTTCGACGCCTTCGAGCAGGCCGATGGCAGCACGACCCGGCGGTTCGGGGGCACGGGGCTGGGGCTGTCGGTCTCGGCGCAGCTGGTGGCGCTGATGGGCGGGCGGATCTGGCTGGAATCGCAACTCGAGGAAGGCACGACGTTCCACTTCACGGCGAACTTCGACGTGGCCGAGGATCCGCGCGGGGACCCGCTGTTGATGCAGGCCTGTGTGCTGGCCGATCGAAATGTGCTCATCGTGGAAGACAACCCCGTCCTGCAGGCTGTCCTGGGCAGAACGCTGGGCGTATGGGACATGGACAGCCGGGTCGTCTCCAGCGTCGACGAGCTGAACCGTCTGCTGGAGAATCCCGACGGCTGGCAGCCTGACCTGATCCTGCTGGATTCGGATCTCGACCATCAGGACGGGCTGGAAGCTCTGCGATGCCTGCGTGACAGCTGCGAAAACCTCAGCCCGGTGGTGGTGATGCTCGCGACCACCCGCAGCGGCGGCGACGCCCTTCGGTGCGAGTCGTACGGGGCCTCCTGCATCTGCAAACCATTCTGCTATCGCGACCTGCTCACCGGCCTTCTGGAGGCAGCCGGCGTACCCGTCATTCAGCCCGCGGCAGAGCGCCCCCCCGACCCGAGCGAGGAGGACGTCACCGAAGGGCTGCGAATCCTCCTTGCCGAGGACAACGCGGTCAATCAGAAGGTCGCCTGCCACCTGCTGGAGAAATGGGGTCACTCCGTGCAGATCGCCGCCAACGGCAGGGAGGCGGTGTTGGCCGTCGAAACCGGCGAATTCGACGTGGTGCTCATGGATGTGCAGATGCCCGAGGTCAGCGGCCTGGAGGCAACCGAAAGGATTCGCAGAAACGAGGAAAGCACCGACCTGCATCTTCCGATAGTGGCTATGACTGCCCACGCGATGAAGGGAGACCGCGAACGCTGCCTGCAGGCCGGCATGGATGACTACGTCTCCAAGCCGATCCAGCCCGAGGAGCTTCGCGCCGCCCTGCAGCGGGTGGCCGGTCCCCACGAGCGAAGGTCTTCGGGCGATGCGGATGCCCCCGACGCCGGCAGCGGCGCCGAACGCATCGACCAGCGGATCTTCAACGTGGAACGGGCTGCTCACCGCGCGGGAGACTGCCGGGAACTGCTGCTCGACATCGTTTGTGTATTTGTAGACACCTGCCCCGAATTGATGACCACCATCCGGCGCAACCTGGCGTGCGGCGACGTCGAGTCGCTCGCCACGGCCGCCCAGAGCCTCAAGAGCGCCGCCGGCAGCATTGCCGCCGACGACGTGACCGACTCGGCCCTGGCGCTGGAACAGGCTGCCAAGAAGGGCGACACCATCGGTGCCCTGCGAATTGCCGAACGATTGGAAGACAAGGTCGGTCGGCTCAGACGAATGCTCAAGCAGTTCCTGAAGGAGTGTAACCGTTGCGAGTCCTGATCGCCGAAGACGAACCGGTATCCCGCCGACTGCTGCAGGGAACGCTGACCCGCTGGGGCTACGACGTGCTCGTCGCGCGCGACGGGCAGGAAGCCTGGGACCTGTTCTGCAGCGATGAGGACCCCCCACGCCTGGCGATTCTCGATTGGATGATGCCCAACATGGACGGGCCCGAGGTCTGCCAGCGAATCCGCAAAGAAGGACGGGAGGAATACACCTACATCGTCCTGCTGACGGCCAAGAACCGCAAAGAGAACCTTATCGAAGGGCTCGACGCCGGGGCCGACGATTACATCACCAAACCCTTCGACTCCGACGAGTTGGAAGTCCGCGTCCGGGCGGCCCGGAGGATTATCGACCTGCAGAGCAAGCTGCTCAACGCTCAAAAGGCCCTGCGCAAACAGGCCACCCACGACCCGCTGACCGAGCTGTTCAACCGCGGGGCGATCCTCGATGTTCTCACCAAGGAGCTCTCCCGCGTGCAGCGCGAGCAGAAATCCATCAGCGTGATACTCGCGGACATCGACCATTTCAAGCACATCAACGACACGTTCGGCCATCGGGCCGGCGACGCGGCGCTGAAGGAGGTCTCCCATCGCATGCTCGAGAACCTCCGCTCCTACGACTCGGTCGGACGATACGGCGGCGAGGAGTTTCTCATCGTCCTGCCCGGCCTCGATGAACACTCCGCACTGGGACGCGCCGATAAGTTCCGCCTCGCAGTGGCCCAGACACCTGTACCCATAAAAGAGCAGGCCATCCCCATCACGATCTCGGTGGGCATCGCCGTGGTGGGCCCCGGAGACGACCTGCACCCCGA
>CAZYIH010000025.1:21964-23498 GCA_964646915.1 uncultured Planctomycetaceae bacterium
CTTTTGTCATTTTGGCTATAGATTTCTCGGGAGGTTCGTCGATGATATCTTCTGGATACGATAGCAAAATCCACACTACGCCGCCCGGCCCGAGCCTTTCACGTCCCCCGGCTGCGGCGAGTGCACCCGCCCCGGGCGAGGGATCCGCCCGGAGATCACAAGCCGTCACCGCTGTGGGTATGGAGAGCCCGGAGGTGGCCCAGTCCCTGTGGGATTGCCATGAAAACTGCCGAACTCTTCAAGCAGTACCTCGAACACCTTTTCGCCGGCAAACGATGTGAAGCACGCGAGTTGATCTTCGCCGCCCAGGACCGCGGTGAGCCGGCGGCCAAACTGCTGAAATCGATCATCGTCCCGGCGATGGAGCAGGTGGGCAAGCTCTATCGCGAGAACCACATCTCGCGGATCTCCGAGCACATGGCCACGCGGATCAACCGCATGATCGCCGACCAATTGCACATGCACCTCGCCCGCGAGCCCAAGAACGGCCGACGGGTCGTGGTCACCTGCGGCGACGGCGAAAGCGAGGAACTCGGCGCGCAGATCATGTGCGACCTGTTCGAGGCGGCCGGCTATGGCGTCTGGTTCCTCGGGTCGGGCGTTCCCAACGACGAAATCCTGCAATTCGTCGGCAAGATTACCCCCGATGTACTCGTGCTTTACGGAACGCAGCCCGAAGGCGTCCCCGGAAGCCGACACCTCATCGAGCTGATCCGCGAGGTGGGGGTATGCGAGGACATGCAGGTACTCTGCAGCGGCGGAGTGTTCAATCGTGCCGAAGGCCTGGCCGACGAGGTCAAGGCAGACCTCTTCGCACCCGACCCCATGAATGCGGTCAAAACGGTCGAAGAGCACCCCGTGCGTGTGCCCAAGCCCGACCTGCCCCAGCCGGGTCGGCGGCGCAAACGCAAACGAATCGGCGGACGCCCGGGCATGAAGGCCCGTAAGAAGAAGACGGCCGCCAAAAGCTGATCGACCACGATCGGCCGACCGAATCAGGGCTGCGGAGGAGCCCGGAGCACTGAACGGGCGGTACTGCGCCCAGGCTACGTGTTGGCTTCGGTGCGAACCCGGACAAAGGCTCAATGCAAAGGCAGCCGACACACGCTCGTGTGTCGGCTGCCTTTTTTGCGCTCATCTGGAAATTTGGGATCGTCTCAGTCCGATACGGTCGCGGGCATCAACCGGCGGCTGCCTGCGTGGACTGGACAACCGGCACCACCCGAACCACGTCTTCGTCGGACGAGCGGACCGGGATGCGAATCGTATTCTTCGTCCCGCCGCTGCGCGGGGCGGTGGCGATATATCGGATGCAAACGCAGGTGTTGTCGATTCTTCGCTTTCGTCGTCTCATGGCATTGCCTCCCTGGGCGATGGCCTCACACTTAGTACGTATGGCCAGACAGGATCTGTTCCGAATAGTTAGCGAAAAACAGAAAAATCGGAGCGAAAAGAGCAAAATGCCATGACGGATACCGGGAACCGCCTATTCTAAGGACCGATGGTCTCTACGATGTACCCGAAATACTGAGCT
>CAZYIH010000026.1:0-23188 GCA_964646915.1 uncultured Planctomycetaceae bacterium
CTGAACTGCTGATTCAGGATGACAGCTACAGCGAGCAGGACATTCTGGACCTGGTAGCGGCAGGCCAACTGATGACCGACGACGCCGAACTGGTCATCGGCGTCAAGGACGTGGCTGCCGGCGAGTACCTCACCAAGCTGACGTACAATGGTGACGTGAACCTGGATGGCAAGGTTGGTTTCCTTGACCTGTCTGACATGGCCCTCTCTTGGGGTGTCCAGAGCGGCGCGACCTGGGATATGGGTGATGTCAACGGTGACGGCAAGGTCGACTTCCTCGACCTCTCCGACATGGCTCTGGCATGGGGTAACGAGCTGCCCACCGGCAGCATTCAGCCGATTCCCGAGCCGGCGACGATGAGCCTGCTGGCGCTGGGCGGCCTGGCGATGCTGCGGCGTCGACGCCGGAAGTAATTAACCTCAACCCCTGCCCTCAGAAGGGCGGGACATACTCCTTGGCGGGGACGATCGGGCCAGGCCCGGGCGTCCCCGCCTGTTTGTGCGCAGCCGGCGAGCAAGCGCCTACAATGCCCAAGCGTCGAATGGTCCAGTAATCCAAAGGAGTTGCCCATGAGGTTCTCGTCCTGTCTGTTGCTTTGCGTGCTCACGACTGTTGGTGTGGTCGGCTGTCAGAATGCCCCGAGGGAGCCGAACGAACCGATCGTCGAGGCCGAGGCTGATCGCTCCTCAAAGGCTCCTGCCGACGCCACAGCCTTTGGCGGACATCATTACAAGGTCTACGAGGAGAATGTCTCCTGGCACGAGGCGAAGAAGCGCTGCGAGAAGCTCGGCGGCCATCTGGCGACGGTCGGAGACGAGAAGGAGCACACCTTCATCGCCAAGCTCGCGGATGAGCGTTTTCTCTTTCTCGGTGCGACCGACGAGAAGGAGGAAGGCAAGTGGGTCTGGGTGGACGGGACGGAGTGGGACTTCACCGCTTGGCTCGGCGGCCAACCCAACAACTCGTACGGATCCGAGCACTATCTTTCCACCTTCGAAGGGGGCGGCTGGAATGACGCGGCTGTAGAAGGGGACGATTGGTGGTCGCCCAGCGGCTACATCTGCGAATGGTCTGACTGAGGATTTGGGCTGCCCGCGCAGCCCCGACAGTGGACGGGTCGCCCTTGCGCCAACGGTACGGACGGTTAGATTTTCCGCAGATTGGGGCGGCAATTTCGCCATGGGTGCCCAGAAATGCGCTCGATGGGTGACTTCTGCGGCGATATTTCATAAAAACCGGGCGTTCCCGGCCCGGAACTCTCTTGAATACGTGGGGTTGTGTGGGTAAGAGCTAAGCTGGTGGTGTGATTCGGCAACGTGCCTCAACCGTTTCGGGGGTTCGCAGATGCACTGGGATCTGAAGCAAAATGAGAATTCGTGGGTCGGTATCGAAGACGGACATGTACATGATATACCCCACGAGTTGAAAGTATGGGCCGCTGAGGCCAATGGATTGTATACTTCTTTGGGGGCATCTCGCGCTCAACGAGGAGCATGACGGGAGAGATGCCATGAGTAAACTGACGAAGATAGCCATTCTGATGCCGCCTGCGCTGGTCAACAGCGCAAAGACGATCCGTGGGATCTGTGACTATGCCCGCCCGGGCAAGCCATGGACCTTCCGGTTTGGACGAGATGCATCCAATGCAGCCGACGCCGTCCAGTGGGGCGCCGACGGGATCATCGCCTACGTGAACAACCAGGACGAACTCGAGGCGATGGTTGAGCTGGACATTCCGGTGGTAACGGTCAACGAGCATGGCCGCCATCCTGCCGCTGCCTGCGTGACGTACGACAATCGCGAAGCCGGTCGGTTGGCGGCACGTCACCTGCTGGACAGGGGATTCGAGCAGTTCGGGTTCGCCGCGGCTGCCGGTAACCTGGTCAGCGACCTTCGCCTGCAGGGGTTCCGCGGGGAACTCCGCCGCCACGGGAAGGACTGCCTCATCACCGCGCTGGACGACGCGACCGTGCTGAGCGGCATTCCCAAGCCGTGGGCCCAGTTGGACCGCCAGGGCGTGGAATGGTTGCTCTCGCTACCACGTCCGGTGGGAATTCTTGCCTGGCGGGACCTGACCGCACAGGGGCTCACCGAAGCCTGCATCCAGGCCGACCTCAGCGTTCCCGGAGACGTGTCCATTGTCGGAATCGACAATGACGAGACCTTCTGCGAGATGGGAACGCCCACGATCTCCTCGGTCGAGTTGCCCTTCCGCCGCGTCGGTAAGCGGGCGGCCCGCACGCTGGATCGCATGCTGAACGGCGAGGATCCCCCGAGCAGACCTCTGCTCATTCAGCCGCCGCACGTGGTCGCCCGGCAGAGCACGGATGTGGTTGCCGTCGAGGATGAGGCGATCTCGGCTGCCATGGAGTTCATCCGCGAAAACGCGGATCAGCCCATCAGCGTCAAGGAAGTCATCGAGGCGGCCCAGGTGTCCCGCCGATCGCTGGAGAACCGCTTCAAGAAGATCACCGGCCACACGCCTCTGGAGGAGATCCATCGCGTGCGGATTGAGCTGGGCAAGCAGTATCTCTCGCGCACGGACATGACGGTCAGCGAGGTCGCCGCCGCCAGCGGGTTCCGCTCGGCCAAGCGATTCAGCGCTGTCTTCCAGAAACTCACCGGGCTCAAGCCCAGCGAGTATCGCCAGCAGACGCACCTGCTGTAGGTGCGATCGGCCTCCCGCCCACAGCGGGAGGCCTGCCGTGGGGGTCTCCAGTTCTGTTGCTGGTCCACGATGAGGCTGGCGGTAACCACGCGGAAGCCCTTGCCCTCTTCCGCCTTGGAACTCAGCTCCAGGACGTTGGTCGCCTTGAGATTGGCTGGGTCCACCGGAAGATCCATCACGAACGGCCTGGCGTCGATCTTGACCTCTTGGCCGTTCAGCATCGGCTTGGCCTCTTCGATGGCTCCTTCCAGCACCAATCGCAGCACGGCCTTTTCCGCGCCGGCGGCGAAGGCGGGTGGCATGGTGATGGTGAACCGGCGGTTCATACCAGGCTTAACGTTCACCAACGGTCCTTCCTTCGCGAAGAACTGCTTCCGCTTCCAGCCGGCGTTCTTGTGGGCCTTGCCTGTCAGCGAGAAAACGAACTTCTTCGCCTGTCGGCCTCCGATGGTGCCTGCGAGTTTGGCTGCATCGCCTCCCGCGATTTTGCAGTCTTTCTCGCGGATCGCCAGTCTTCCTGAGTCCGGATCGTTTCCCAGTTCCCCGACCCGGGCGTTTTTAAGGCGGGTACCCTCGGGCGCGCAGACGGTCAATTTGACGTGCCGTGCGTCCTTGGCGTTGTTGAAGACGACCACGACGAGTTCGCCGGTTTCCTCGTTCAGGCTCGCCACCGTCCAAACGTCGCGATCGTCGCTGGCGGTTCGTATCAGTCGGCCTCGGAGGTTCTTGAGGAACTTCAGGGCTGTCTTCTCGCCATGGCCGACGTGGTGGGACGTCCGCGAGCCGCTCTTGGCCGGGGAGTGATAAATCAGCTCCAGCACGTCGCGCAGCAGGTAGGTGGCTGTACCCCACTCCTTCGACAGGCCGGTACGCTTCTCGCCGCCGCCTGTCCCGTGTACTGCCGGGTCGAGATGGCCGGCGGTCTCGGTGTTGTAGCCCTTCAGCCATTTGTCGTACTTGCTCACCGAGTACGCGCACGCCACCTCATACCATACCGGCACCCAGCGGGAGTTGATCCCGTAGTGGTGCTCGGTCACGCCATCCATGTACTTGTGGGCCTGGTCGATCACCGGGACGTACAGCTCGGTGAACGCCTTCCAGTCCCCGTGGGAGAAACCGAAGTCCCACCCGCCGAGAACCTGCACCTTCGGGTTGGTCTCCTTGATCGCTTTGG
Organism: uncultured Planctomycetaceae bacterium; assembly: GCA_964646915.1. Lineage (GTDB taxonomy): Bacteria > Planctomycetota > Phycisphaerae > SM23-33 > SM23-33 > CAZFPT01. Next base: position 3,843 of record CAZYIH010000026.1, read on the forward strand.
CGTATGGCAGGAACATCCACAGGTAGAAGTCGCGGTTCTGGCGGCCGGACCAGAAGCCCACCTGCGTCGGGTCCCAGATGCCCCACTGTTCGACGACGGTGAAAGTCTGCTCCTTGCGATTCGTGAAGTACCAGCTTTTGGGCGAATGGCCACGGAACGTATCGCCGGGCTTGAGGCCCTCGGGAATCTCCACGCCGTAGTAGAGTTTGCCGTCCTCGCCCTTGGCCCAGTGCTTACGCCACCGCAGGTGCTCCAACGGCTTGTCCCAACCCTTGATGGTCACCTTGCCGCCCGCGGTTCGGCCTTCCGTCTCGTACCACTTGGGGTGGTACACGTTCCGCCCGGACCCATGCGAGCGCGACGCCCAGTTGAGGTACGGCTCGTTCCAGAACTCCGCGTATCCGGGCCAATTGGCGTCCTTGCACTTGCGCGCGTAGGCTTGGCCGATCCGGCGGAACTTCTCCTCGTAATCCTTCGTCTTGAGCACGCTGGGCGGGGCGTAACGGTCGCCGGGGCAGTCGATGACCACAGAGAGCTTCTTGTAGAGGTCTTTGACCTTCCCGTCCCGCCCGATCGCGGTGCAGGAAGGATTCGGCGAGTAGTGAATCTGCCGAATGCACTCGATGCCATACTCCTCGACCGCCTGCTCGGTGAGCCTGAAGGCGTGCACGCCGAACAGCCCGCGCGGGATCTCCGTCTGGCCGTTGACGTCGATGAACCCGCCGACGGTTACTTCGGCCTGGTTCGGCTCGTTGGCCCGCGCATCGGCGGTCAACGCCAACAGGAAAACCGCGCCCGTCCCGACCAGCCACAGTGCTCGCTTCGTGAGTGTCATGATGTGTCCTCTCTGCCTCGGTTCATGTGCATCCCCACATTGTGCAACACACTCAGGATAGCGGGTTTCGCGCAAAACGGCCAGAGCTGTCCGGGTCAATGCGGCGAGCAACCCATTGCGCTATTCCTCTGCATACTGGGCAATCATCGTGCCAGCCGATCGGGTTTTCCCTGTCGGCCCGGGGCCAGCGCCTTCGCAAAACAGACCATGCGACCCAGATTCGCAAATGCGGGTATTCTACATAATATCGCCTGATAGTGGTTCTTTTCATGCTCTTCGGCGCGTTACACTCGAATGCAACTGAGAATCCACGCGGCTGTCGGTACGGCTGGGGGTGCTTCGGGGCCCCGGTTCGCCGACCGATTCATGTCTGCCGAGTGTGGATTGCTCTGACGTCGTATGTGTGCACGTGCAGCTGAGCGTTTGCGGGGACACGGAATGCGGGTTCGGGAAAAGGATAGCGGCATCAGCGTGCTCCTGGTCGAGGATGAGGACCGGGTCTGCGCGTTTGTGCAGAATCGGCTGGCCTCGCTTGGTTACACCATATCGTCCGTGGCGTCGTGCGGGGAGGAGGCGGTGCGCGCCGCCGAGTCCGACTTGCCGGATCTGGTGCTGATGGACATCCGCCTGGCCGGCGAGATGGATGGCGTGGCGGCCGCCGGGGCGATACGCGATCTCCGCGACATTCCCGTGGTCTACATGACCGGTCACAGTGACGAGGAAACCCTCGCCCGGGCCAAGGAGACCAACCCGGTCGGGTACGTGACCAAGCCGTTCAGCACCGATGCATTGAAATCGGCCATCGAGATCGGGCTGGCCCGGCATCGCGCCGAGAGGCATCTTCGAGAGAATGGGCAGTGGCTGCGCACCATGCTGGACAGCATCGCCGATGCCGTCGTGGCGGCCGACCCGGCGGGCAAGGTCATGTTCATGAATCCCGCAGCGGAGCGTCTTTGCGGCTGGTCCATGGCAGACGCCCGCGGCGAGGCGATTGAGAAGGTGCTGCACCTGGTCTCCCGCAATGACGGCCGACGTTTGACCGCGCTGATCGACGAGGTGCTGGAGACCGGTCGGAAGAATTGCATCAGTGGTCAGACGCTGATTTCGCGCAACGGCGAGCGCAGGGAGATTGAGGACTCCGTCGCGCCCATCCGCGACGAGGACGGGGAGACCGTCGGCGCGATCCTGGTTTTCCAGGACGTCACCGAGAAGGTTCGGGCCGAGGAAGAACTCAACCAGTACCGCCATCGGCTGGACCTGATCGTCAACAGCAGCGAGGACGTGTTCGTGCTGCACGACCCGGACGGGCGGTACGTGTTCTATCGCGGCCCGGAACGTTACGGAATGACCGACGAGAAGATCCGCGGCAAGACACCCCGGGATCTCTTTAAGCCCGAGCAGGCCAAGCGGATTCTCGAACAGATCCGCCGGGTGTTCGAGACCGGTCGACAGATTCGCGCCGAAAACCGGGTGGACTGGCAGGGCGAGACGATCTGGTTCTCGGTTGTCGTGTATCCGGTGCGCGATCGGAGTGGCAAGATCGTCGCCGTGGGCAAGATCTGTCGCAACATCACCGACCAGAAGCGTGCTCAGAACGACCTGATCGCCAGTGAGCAGCGGTTCCGGATGTACTTTGAGCAGGCGCCGCTGGGGTACCAATCGCTGGATGAGAACGGCTGCGTGCTGGAGGTGAATCCGAAGTGGTTGGAGTTGATGGGCTACGAGCGCGAGGAAGTCATCGGGCGATGGTGGGGCAATTTTCTGGCGCCCGGCTATGCGGAGGTATTCCGCGAGAAGTTCGAACAGTTCAAGGCGACCGGCTCGGTTCAGGACGTGACATTCGAGATGGTCGCCAGGGACGGCAGGAGGATCGCCGCTGCCTTTGATGGGCTTATCGCCCGGGACGCGGGAGGCGAATTCCTGCGAACGCACTGCGTGATGCGGGACATCACGCGCCAGCTGCAGGCGGAGGCTGCGCTTCGCAGCACAAACGAGGTTCTCACGTCCCTGTTCAATTCCTCCCCGCTTGCCGCTTTTTCCACCGATTCGCAAGGCAGGATCGCCCTGTGGAACCCCACCTCCGAGACACTGCTGGGCTGGTCGGCCGAGGAGGTAATGGGGCGGTTTGCTCCGATGGTGCCCGATGGGATGGACGAGTTTTTCCGCGATTGGATTCGTGCGGTCTCCGCGGGGGACTCCTTCATCTCACGAGAGCTGGACGTGGTGACTGCCGGCGGCGAGATTCTGCCTGTTTCACTCTCGATGGCACCGATTCGCTCCGCGGAGGGGACCGTCATCGGGGCGATGGGCATGCTGCAGGACCTCTCCGATCGCAGGCGGGCCGAGCAGTCGCGGGCCCGCCTGGAGGAACGTCTCCACGAAGTCCGCCAGATGGAAACCCTCGGTGTGCTGGCGGGGGGAATCGCCCACGATTACAACAATCTCCTGATGAGCATCATGGGAAACGTTGATCTGGCGATGCTCGAAACGATCCCCGAAACGCATCTCGCCGAGGATCTGGAGGAAATCCGGCGGGCCGCCCTGAGAGCTTCGGACCTGACGAGTCAGTTGCTGGCGTACGCGGGCAAGGGGGCATTGCTGATGGCGAAGCTGGACCTGGCGGGTCTCGTTCGGAAGGTTCGGCCTCGTCTGACGGGGTGCCTGGGCGGTTGTGAGTTGTCGTTGGACATTCCTGACAGGCCGATGGAGATCCGCGGAGACTTCAGCCAGCTCCAGCGGATACTGGAGAGTCTTGTAACCAACGCCGCCGAAGCCCTTGGCGGTGATGGGGCCGACGTAACGGTGAGGGTAGCCGAGCGGATTGTCTCCGCCGACGAGTTGGCCGAGGCGAGCGGGGCGAGGATGGAGGCCGGCGTGGGGGTCGTGCTGGAGGTGATCGACGAGGGGCCGGGCATGAGCGAGTCGACACTGGCGAAGGTGTTCGACCCGTTCTTCTCGACGAAGTTCACCGGTCGGGGCATGGGCCTGCCGGCTGTGCTGGGCGTGATGCGGGCTCACAGCGGCAGGATCGGCATCGACAGCGAGTTGGGGCGGGGCACGCGCATTTCGCTGTACTTCCCCCGCGCAGGCGATGTTGCCAGCCAGCCCAGCGAGCTTACTGCCGGGCCCGACCAAACGGAGTTCCTGGCGAGCGGGACGGTGCTGGTCGCCGACGATGACGAATCCGTGCGGCGCGTCGCCCATCGCCTCTTGACGCACTTCGGGCTGGATGTTCTTCTTGCCGTGAACGGCCAGGATGCCATTGACCAGGCCTCCCGGCAGGCCGAGCAGATCGACCTGTACCTTCTGGACGTGGTCATGCCCAAGGTGGGAGGAATCGACGTGTTTGAGGAGATCCGCCATCGCGACTCCTCCGCCCAAATCGTCTTGATGAGCGGATACGCCGAGCCGGTATCCATTCATTCTCTCCAGCGGAGCGGGCTGATCGGATTCATTCAGAAGCCCTTTGTTCAGAATCAGTTGCTTGGTGTTCTCCGCGAGGTCTTCACCAGCCGCTGACTGCCCGGCTGTATCTCCGGCTGAAACGGTACGATATTTCATCGTCCGATATTAAGTTCGCCCTCCCCCCGGCCGATATGCGCAGTGGCAGTGACATCGCTGCAGCTGTCCCTCTGAGGAATTCACTCTGCATCGCGTTGAGGTACGACCAGGGTACTTCGTTCTCTTTGAAAGGATACAACGATGAAGACGAGCAAATGGACCATCGGACGTCGCATCGCCGTGGGATTCGCACTGGTATTGGTGCTGTTGGCGGTCGTGGCGGGCCTGTCGTATCGCGGACTGAGCAACATGTCCGACGACGCCAAACGCACCGTCAGCATGGCCGATCTGAACGACAAGCTCGCCCGGCTGGAGATTGCCCACCAGACCTGGGCTTCGCACGTCAGCAAGCTGCTGGTGGACGAGGACGTCCACGAACTGTCTGTCCAGACCGACGGCCATAAGTGCGGCTTCGGCGAGTGGTACTACAGCGACGCCCGCAAGGAGGCCGAGCAGCTCTGCCCGGCGATCAAACCGTATCTCCAGCGGATCGCCCAGCCTCACCTGGATCTGCATTCCTCGGCGGTGGAGATCAGCGAACACTATCGGCCGGTGGACGTGCATCTCGGGACGTTCCTGCAGGCCAAGAAGGTCGATCATCTCATGTGGGTCCGTCGCCTGCGCGAGGTGTTCATGGACGCCGGCGTCAAGACGGTGGGCGTGCAGACCGACTCGACCCAGTGCGGGTTGGGCAAGTGGGTGCGAGGTCCGCAGGCAAAGTCCGCCGCTGCGCGGAGTCCCGAATTCGCATCGCTGCTGGAAGTGCTTCACGGCCCGCACGATCGGCTGCACCGCTCGGCCATCCGCATCCAAGAACTGCTGGACGCCGGAGACCGCGATGGCGCTTTGCAGGAATATCGCAAGACCACCGAGCCGGCGGCCGCCGACTGCCTGGCCGCCATTGACAAACTGATCGACTGGAACCGCGAGGAGGTCAGCGAGTACCGCCTGGCCAAGAGGGTCTACATGAACAAGACCCAGCCCAGTCTTGAGATCGTGCAGAAAGAGCTCCAGGCGGCCTCCCATGAAGTGGCCGCCCTGGCCGGTCAGACCAACGACAACATGCTCAACCAGGCCAGCTCCACGATCTGGTTCGTGATGATCGCCTCGGTCTCGGCGCTGTCGATCGGCGTGGTGATGGCCTTCGTGATTTCGCGGGGCATCATCAGCGCGTTGCAGCATATCATCCTGGGTCTCCGCGAAGGAGCCAGCCGAGTGACCGCCACGTCCGACCAGGTGTCTGAGGCGTCCCAGAAGATGGCCGAAGGTTCGAGCGAGCAGGCTGCTTCGATTGAGGAAACCTCCTCCAGCCTCGAGGAGATTTCCTCGATGGTCAAACGCAACACCGAGACGGCGATGGAGGTCAAAGACCGAGCCACCACCTCCACCGCGCAGACGCGCGAGGCGAAGACCCTCGCAGACAGCGCGTTGGGTTCGGCCCGATCGGGCAACGACGCGATGACCCAGATGTCCGAGGCGATCCGCGGAATCTCCGATGCCTCGGAGCAGACGGCCAAGATCGTCAAGGAGATCGACGAGATCGCCTTCCAGACGAATCTGCTGGCGTTGAACGCCGCCGTCGAAGCCGCCCGCGCCGGAGAGGCGGGCAAGGGGTTCGCCGTGGTGGCCGAGGAAGTGCGGAACCTCGCCCGACGTTCTTCGGAGGCGGCAAGCACGACCTCCGACCTGATCGAGCAATCGGTGCAGCGTGCCACGAAGGGCACGGATGTCTCCCAGCAGGTCTCCAACGTCTTCGCTCAGATCGCCGAAACGGTCGAGCAGGTCGCCACGCACATTACCGAGGTGGTTGCCGCCAGTGAGGAGCAGGCCGAGATGATCGGGCAGGTCTCCAGCGCCAGCGAGGAGCAGGCCGAGGGCCTCGAGCAGATCAACGTCGGCGTCAGCCAGATCGACACGGTCATCCAGAGCAACGCCGCCAGTGCAGAGGAACTCGCCGCATCGGCAGAGGAGCTCAACGGCCAGGCCGAGGAACTCAATGGTATGGTTTCCGAGTTGCAGGCGATGATTTCCCGCGACGTGCAGGCCAAGCAGGTGGACTATCGCCCGGGCGGGGATGTCTCGTCGCCGACGCGCCAGCCAAGCCGTACCCATCGGCCTGCCTCCCAGCCAAACCGTACGTCGCCCAGGAAGACAGTCGACGCCAAATCGGTGATTCCGTTGGGCGAGGAAGACGAAGAGACGCTGAACAAGTTCTGACTCAGACCGGATGACGAAGACCTCAGCAGCGGCCGAGTAACGCCCATCCCCGCCGCGAGCACGCGGTCAGTGGTGTTGCGTGTCGGCCGGTCCGGCATATTGACCGGTGCGCGGGTTCAGCGTGAACGGGTCGGTGCTCACGTCGGGCGTATTGGTCGGCCGAGACGGGTCGATCTCACGCAGCGTCTCTTCCCAGCTCCGCACGCCGCTGATGCTGTCTGCCGCGGAGAGATTCTGCGCCCCCACCGCGCAGGCGATGCGCAGGGCATTCTCGATGGGCTGGTTTCGCAGCAGCGCCGTGAGGAACCCCGCGATGGCGCAGTCGCCGGCACCGGTCGCAGAGACGATGTTGTCCACCTGATAGCTGGGCTGGAACAGTTCGCGATCTGCCCAGGTCTGGGCGATGTGTGTCCCGCCGCCTCGCCCCGTGTTCGCCAGGCGATCGACGTCGGCCGTCCGCACATAGAGGCCGAGGTAGCCGCACTTGATCAGCGCCACAGCCGCCCCGCTGCCGATGCACCATTCGCCCAGTTGCCGCACGGTGTCCAGATCGATGACGCCAAGCAGCTCGCGGTCGCCCGCCCGCCGGGAGAGTTCGTCGAACCGCGCCCGCCGCGTGGTCAGCAGCAGCTCTTCCACACTGGGTGTGAAGATATCCACGTGACGCAACGCCGCGGCGAGAATACTCTCCCAGTCGGCGCCCGCCGCCGGGCCTGAGGGGTCCGGATAGGCCATGTCCAGGCTCACCGTCGCCCCCGCGCCGCGGGCTGCCTGGAGGATCTTCACCAGCTCAGCCCCGTTGTCCGCGTAGGTCCTGGCCATCAGGGGCGGGTAGCCGAAATGGAACAGCCTCGCGTTGCCGACCGTTTCCACGTCGACATCGTCGGAGGCGAATGTATCGTTCGCCCCGGGGCAGTGCAGGAAGATCCGGTCGATTCCCGGAGGGTTGACCACCACGGTGTAGCTGGTCTGCTCGCCGGGTACGATGCGCATGCCCGCCTCCGCCCCCGGCGCCTCCCGCCGGATGGCGTCCAGCAGGGCGTCGCCGAACATGTCGTCGCCGCACTTGCCCATCAGCTGTACGGTGTTGCCCAGCCGCCGCAGGGGGAAGCCCGTGTTGCTCACCGGTCCGCCGGTGGATACCGTGGGCGACCCGATCTGCACGAGCGAGCCCGGGCGGAGAATCTCGGCGACGCTCTTTCCGCCCGTGGGGAATTCGGGGGTCACGTCGAGGCAGATGTGTCCGGCGATGACGCAGTCGATTGTCTCAGCCATGGGGTCGGGTCTCCTTGGTGTGGGACCTTATCACCGCCTGTGGCGGGTGTCAATCCAGCGCGGTATGATGGCGTCCGCCGGGAAGAATTCACTCTTTGGCGCGGGCTTCGAGCCCTTGCTGTCTCGAAGGCGAAACAGAACAGGGCATGGGCTGAGTCTCATGCAAGCACGGGAGGTCGGTCATGTTGGCGTGGTCGTTGTTGTCTCCGGATGTGACCCAGGCGGGGCTGGTGCAGTTCCTGGTGATCGGCTCGCTGGCGGCGCTGCTGTTCTCGATGGCCAAGAGCGGCTTCGGGGGCGGTGTGGGCATGCTCGCCAGTCCGATGATGGTCATCGCCACCGGAGACGCGACCATTGGGATGGGCATCATGCTGCCGATGCTCATCGTGGCCGACTACGTGGCGGTCATCACCTGGTGGAAGCATTGGAATCTCCGCGCGGTGGGCATGCTCCTGCCCGGGGTGATCGCGGGGATCCTCCTGGCGTGGGGTGCCCTGGCGTGGCTGAAATCGCGGGACCTGGCCGGCGAACAGGAGGCCGCCGATGCGGCGATGAAGATCGCCATCGGCGTGATCGCGATTGTTTTTGTCGCCCTCCACGTGGTTCGCACGCTGCGCGGCGTGCAGCTGACGTTTCGGCCCGTATGGTGGCAGGCAGGCCTGGCGGGCACCTCAGCCGGCGTGACGTCCACCTTCGCCCATGCCGCCGGCCCGATCGCCGCAATGTACCTGCTTCCCCAGCAGATGCCCAAACATCGGTACGTCGCCACCACGGCAGCACTGTTCTGGACGGTCAATCAGCTCAAGCTCGTTCCGTACGCGCAGTTGGGCATGATCAACACCAGGACCCTCGGGGCCGGTGTGGCCCTCCTGCCGGCCATCGCCGTCGGCGCGGTGGCGGGGCGGTTTCTGCACTCCCGCGTGAACACAAGGCAGTTCCTGGGCGTGGTCTACACGCTGTTGCTGATCGCCGGAGTCCATCTGCTGGTCAAAGGGCTGGGCGAATTCGGGCTGATGTTCTAAGTTTCGCTTGCGGAAAACCACCTTACGTGGCGAAATAGGGAGCATGGAGAGACGCGACGTCCGCGTATCCAGTACGAGTGAACCACGGTTGCTGAACTGCCCACAGCATGTCCGCCAGTAAGGAGCGATGAATGTCTCGGTCGATGCGGTGTTTGATGGGGTTGGTTGGATTGGCTTGTCTGGCGACGGGCTGCACGAAGAAGATGCCCATTTATTCGATTCCGCCGTGGTACTCGGAGGATATCAAGAGCGTCGCTGTTCAGGAGTTCAAAAATCCCACGGGCAACCCGGCCGCCTCGGCGCTGTCGGCGCAGTTGGCGACCAGCCTGATGGCCAACCGTACCTACCGCGTACTGAACCGCGCGGATCTCAGATCGCTGATGGATGAACGCGATCTGCAGGCAGCGATGGGAGAAGGGACCGACCCGGCCGCCTCTGCCGCCGCCATGCGAAAAATCGGCAAGGTCGACGCCATCCTCACCGGCACGGTTACCGGCTACCGCGTGGACACCGACCGCCAGCGCATCACCAAACCCAACATGGTGTACGACCCGCAGGCCAAGAAAATGGTCCAGCGTGGCTACAACAGCTTCATGCGAGTCGAGCATAACGCGGTGGTGGAAGTCTCGGCTTCGCTGATCCGCGTCTCCGACGGTCAGCCTCTCGGGGCGACGCAGGGCGCGGTCGTCGGGCAGGACAAATCCGTCGGCGACGAAGGCGCCGCCCCGCCCCGCAGCGCCGGTCAGACGCTGGCGTTCGCACGAAACGACGCCGTCTCCAAACTCGTGGAGACTTTCGCGATCGTCCAGACAGAAATCAAGATCAAGCCCGATGACGTACTGAAGATCTCCACCGGTCGACCCGCGGGCGAGTGGATCAAGAAAGACAAGTTCGCCATCACCGATACCGTGATGTTCATCGTGATCGACCTGCCGCAGGTGTGCGATCGAAACCGTTTCCGGTTCGAGATCGCCAAGGGCAAGGACCAGCCCGCCCTGATGAGCCAGAAGATCCAGTGGACGCAGAGTGATTGCGGGATGGGCGGCAAACCGTTCAAGTACTCCCCCGCCGAGATCGCCGAAAAGGGCGGGCTGGGCGATTACGTCGTCCGCTTCTACTCCGGCCTGAAGCCCGAACCGATCTTCGACAAGAAGTTCAAGATCGAGCAGAAAAGCCAGTAGTTGTCGGCAACCGGTAACGGGCAGCGAGAACACATTGCACAAAGGCGGTCGGCTGGGGAAGCCGGCCGCCTTTGTGTGTTCTGCCACCTCTGGCGAATCGTCCGTCGCTAGTCGTTCAGGATGTTTTCAATTTCGTCCATCTCTTCATCGCTGAGTGGTTCGGCGTTAGCGGCTGCGACGTTCTCTTCCAGTTGCTCCACCTTCGAGACGCCCACCAGAACACTGGTCACGCGCGGGTCGGTCAGCTGCCACGTGATCGCCAGCTGCGCGAGGGTTTGGCCTCGTCGCTGTGCGACTTCGCGGAGTCGACGGGCCATCTCCCAGATGCCCAGCCGCTCCTGCTCGGCGTACCACTGCTTGCCCCGCTGGCCGCGCTTGCCCCAGCGCGAGTCCTCGGGCAGGCCGTCGAGGTAGCGGTCGGTCAGGCGCCCCTGCGCCAGCGGGCTGAAGGTGATCACGCCGGTCCCTGTTGCGGCCGTGTGCGGGAAGAGGTCCGTCGCCGGCTTGCGGTTGATCATGTTGTAGCAGGGCTGATGGATCGTGATGGGCGCCCAGTCGTGACGGGCGATGACGTCGCAGGCGTCGCGGAACTGTTGGCCGGTGTAGTTGCTCACGCCCGCGTAGAGCGCCTTGCCCTGCCGCACGATCAGGTCGAGAGCGCCGAGCGTCTCCTCCAAGGGCGTCTCGGCGTCGGGGCGATGGTGGTAGAAGATGTCCACGTAGTCCAACCCGAGTCGCTGGAGCGACTGATCCAGGCTGGCTACGAGGTACTTCTTGCTGCCGTGGTCGCCGTACGGCCCGGGCCACATGCGGTAACCGGCCTTGGTGGAGACGATCAACTCGTCGCGGGGCATGTCCTTGAGGATTCGCCCGACGACCTGCTCGCTGTGTCCGCCGGGCTTGCCGTAGTTGTTTGCCAGGTCGAAGTGCGTCAGGCCGTTGTCCAGCGCGGTATAGCAGACCTCTCGGCAGGTCTCCTCGGCGCCGGTCTCTCCCAGCGCCTGCCAGAATCCCAGCGAGACGGCCGGCAGGACCAGTCCGCTTCGCCCGCTGCGACGGTAGTTCATCGTCTCGTATCGGTCGTCGGCGAAAGTTCTCTGGCTCATCGGCTGCTCCGTTTCGTAGAAAAGGTCGGGGTCCTCTGCCGGTCCGGTCGGTTGGTCGGGCTGGTACCGTCCCGGGGACCTGCTATGATTGTACGGAAGGAGAACGACCATGTCATATATCGCCAACCCGATTCGACGTTGTCTGTTGCTTGCGATCCTCGCAGCCGGTGGCCTTCTATCCGTCGGCTGCGCAAAGGACGTCCCGGTAACCCACTACCCGACCTTCTACTCCGACTCGATCAAGACGCTCGGAGTGGTACGCTTCCGCAATCGCTCGGGAAACGCCCGGGCCGGGCTGCTGATGGCCGAGGCCTTCACCCGCGCACTGGAGGCCAATGGCACGTATCGCGTGCTGGGCCCCGGTCAGGTGGACCGTCTGCCGGCCGACGCCAACGCCACCGCCGATCCCGATCGCCCGCTGGATGAGTGGGTCTCGGACATCAACAACGCCGGCGAGGTCGACGCGGTGGTCACCGGTGTGGTGCTTGCTTACCAGGCGGGGCAGTACTCGGTACCGGACTCCACCGTCTCGGTCGGCACGGGTGTGGGTTACGGCCGGCCGTATCCGTACCGCCACTGGAGCGGCGGGCTCTACGGCTATCGAAGTTGGCCGGTGACCTATCGGATGGAGCGAGAGGCCGCCGTCTCCGTGAAGATCACACTGACGCGCAGCTCCGACGGGAAGGTACTCTTCACGACGGCCCAGCCGGTGCGCATGCGGCTGGACTCTCGCGATGTGGAAGGTGACGTGCCGGCCGAGGAAATGCTCGGACACGCTGCCGACAGGGCGGCCAGTATGCTGGCCGATCGCGTGGCGCCCCACCGAATCACGCTGAAGCTCAAACCCGACAAGACGCTGCGAACCGCCCGGGACTTCTCCGCCGGCGAGTATGACTATGCCGACGAGTTCCGCCCCGGCCAGACGCTGTACGCCGTGCTCTCGCTGCCGGACGAAGCCGACCGCAACACCTTCCGTCTGGCGATCATCCCGAAGGAAGGAGCCGCGGAAATCGCCTCACGGGAGATCGTCTGGACCCGGTCAGCCGAGAAACGCAGTGTGACCTTCGAGGTGGACGAGCTGCTCAAAGACGCCGGCCCGGGCGAGTACCTGCTGAAGCTCTACTCGGGCGACGTGTTCGCCTTCCAGCAGGATTTCAGGGTCCGCCCGAAGAAGTGACAACGCCGACGTCTGCGGGTATCCTCAGTCGAGATGAAGCCATGCCCCCGACAGGAACCCCACATGGACAGTGAGAAACCCGGCGTCTTCGTCATCGGCGACAGCATCTCCATCCAGTACGGCCCGCACCTCGAAGGCATGTTGGCCGGGCGGTTCGACTACGGCAGAAAGAGCGGCCAGGAGCAGGCACTGAAGGACCTGGACATTCCCGCCGGGGCCAATGGTGGCGATTCCGAGAGAGTCCTGGCGTATGTGCGGGCGTTGCAGTCGGGCGGGATGTGGCAGCCCGAGCTGCTGTTGCTCAACTGCGGCTTGCACGATTTGAAGACCGACCCGGCCACGGGTGAAAAGCAGGTTCCCCTCGAACAGTACCGTTCGAATCTGCGGGCGATTCTCGATCTGCTGGCCGCCGGCGGTGTCCCGTTGGTGTGGGTGCGCACCACGCCGGTGGACGACCAGACGCACAGTGCCGCCGAGAAGAGTTTCCACCGTTTTGCCGCCGACGTGGACGCCTACAACCGCGCCGCCGATGCGATCATGTCGTCGGCCGGGGTGGCCGTGGCGGATCTGCACTCGCTGACGGCGGCGCTGGGAAGCGCGGCGGAAATCTTCGAAGACCACGTGCATTTCCCCGCGTGGGTGCAGCGCGTGCAGGCGGCCTACCTGGCGGGCGTTGTCGAGATGTGGTTCGCCGCCGTCGGTTGACCGGGGCGTTGGCCCGTCAGATCGCCAGGTTGGTGTATTGCTGCGAGCCGCGATTGAGCCACCAGCTCCGGGCGGCCTCGATGCCTTCCTGATTGCCGGGAAAATCTTCGCCGGTGATCTTGCTGATGGCCTCGGCGCAGGCGGCGCGGAGCTGGAAGTCGTTCACCTCGTCGTCGGTGTCGCCGAAGCTCACCTGCTGGGAGAGGTAGTAGACCGCGCGGGAATCGCCGATCTCCCCCAACTGCTCGACGGCCAACCGTTTGAACTCCAGCCCGTTTTCGCAGCCTTCGGGCACGCGATAGCTCTCCAGCAGTCGCAGCAGCGGGACGGTGGCTGCCTGTCCTTCGCCGCCGATTTCCGCGAGCTTCGCCCGGCGCGTTTCGGCGTCCCAATGGCCGAAATGTTCGTAGAGCTGGTCGATGTCCTTCTGGATTTCTGCCTCGCGGCCGCTCTTTTCGACGAACACCTGCCCGATGATCTCGTCCACGATCGGCTCGGACATGTCCACCCGTTGGCCGATGGTGACCATGAGGGAGCGTTCGACCTCCGAGATGTGCCCGTCCGCGGCGGCACATTCCGCCAACGCCTGGAGCATCTCGCGGGTGGATTGAGAGTTGGTGGGCATGGAGTATTTCGTCGGGTCCTTGCGGACCTCCTCGATGGTCTCCCGGAACGCCTCTGCCGAGAAGCCCAGCCGATCGCGCAGACGCTTGATGAACTGCTTCTCCTCGTCGTTCACCTCACCGTCGGCCAGCGCGAAGCACAAGACGTTCTTCAGCTGCAGTTTTGCCGTTTCACTGTTCATGGAGTGTCTCCCTTTCGGATTGCCTCCATTGTACGGACGCAGCCGACGAGAACAAGCTTCGCGCGACGGGCGGGAAAACAGTGGGCGTGGGACGCTTTCCTTGGACGGGCAGGATGCTCACGTTGCCTCAAAAAGAAAACGGCTGGGCAGCTCGTGTGAGCCGCCCAGCCGTTCGGTTTTCGGCGTGAGGTCCGCAGGTTACTTCTTGCGGGACTTCTTGGCCTTCTTGCTGCTCTTCTTCTTGGAGGCCTTCTTCTTGGAAGACTTCTTGGCCTTCATTTTGGAATCGCCGTTTTCGATGGCGGCCTGGGCGGCAGCGAGGCGGGCGACCGGCACGCGGTAGGGCGAGCAGGACACGTAGTCCAGCCCGACGCGGTGGCAGAACTTCACGCTCATCGGCTCACCGCCGTGCTCACCACAGATGCCCAGCTTGATGTCCGGACGCGTCTTGCGACCCTTCTCGACGGCGATCTCCACGAGCTGGCCGACGCCTTCCTGGTCGAGGACCTGGAACGGGTCGTAGTCGTAAATGCCTTCTTCCACGTACTGCGAGAGGAATCGGCCGGCGTCGTCTCGGCTGAAGCCGCAACCCATCTGCGTCAGGTCGTTCGTGCCGAAGCTGAAGAACTCGGCATTCTCGGCGATCTGGTCGGCGGTCAGGGCACCGCGCGGGACCTCGATCATCGTGCCGATCATGAGGTAGGGCAGGTCCTTGCCCTTTTTCTTCTTCTTGACCTCTTCGTACACGTCCAGGACGAGCTGCCTCTGGTGCTCGAATTCCTTCACGTTCCCGACCAGCGGGATCATGATCTCGGGCTTGGAGCCCTTCACCTGGTAGGCAGCCTCGATGACCGCACGGGCCTGCATCGCCGTGATCTCGGGGTAGTAAATCCCCAGCCGGCAGCCACGGTGACCCAGCATCGGGTTGAACTCGTGGAGAGACTCGACCTTGTCGCGGATCTTCTTGGCCGAGACGCCCATCGCCTTGGCCATTTCCTTCTGCCCGGCGGTGTCATGCGGGACGAACTCGTGCAGCGGCGGGTCCAGGAAGCGGATCGTCGCGGGGCGACCCTTCAGGGCCTTGAAGATGCCCACGAAGTCCTTCTTCTGGAGGGGCAGCAGTTCCTTGAGGGCGTTCTTTCGGTCCTCGGCCGTTTCGGAGAGGATCATCTTCCGCATGGAGACGATGCGGTCGCCTTCGAAGAACATGTGTTCGGTCCGCGTCAGGCCGATGCCCTCGGCGCCGAACTTGACGGCCGTCTTCGTGTCGTCCGGGGTGTCGGCGTTGGTGCGGATGCCCAGCGTGCGGTACTTGTCGGCGAGCTTCATGATCGTGCCGAACGGACCGGTGAGCTTGGGCTCGATCGTGTCGACCTGACCGGCGTAAACCGTTCCGGTCGAACCGTTGAGGCTGATCCAGTCGCCGGCCTTGATGGTCTTCCCACCGGCCTTCATCTTTTTGGTCTTGTAGTCGATCACGCAATCGTCACTGCCGGCGACGCAGCATTTGCCCATTCCGCGTGCCACGACGGCAGCGTGCGAGGTCATCCCGCCGCGACTGGTGAGGATGCCCTTGGCGGCGTGCATGCCACCGATGTCCTCGGGGCTGGTCTCGATGCGGACGAGGATAACGTCCTTGCCTTCTTCGGCCCACTGCTCGGCCGTCTCGGCGTTGAACACGACCTGACCGGTCGCGGCGCCGGGCGAGGCGGGCAGGCCCTTGGCGATCTGGTCGGCGGCCTTGAGGGCGGCCGGGTCGAACTGCGGGTGGAGCAACTGGTCGAGCGAGTTGGGCGCCACGCGGAGGACGGCGGTCTCTTCGTCGATGAGACCTTCCTTCATCATGTCCACCGCCACCTTGACGGCCGCCGGGGCGGTCCGCTTGCCGGTGCGGGTCTGCAGCATGAACAGCTCACCCTTCTCGATGGTGAACTCGATGTCCTGCATGTCCTTGTAGTGCTGCTCGAGCGTCTCGCGGATTTCCACGAGCTGGTCGTAGGCGGCCTTGTCGTGCTTGGCCAGCGCCGAGATCGGCTCGGGCGTGCGAATACCCGCCACGACGTCCTCGCCCTGGGCGTTCATGAGGAACTCGCCGTAGAACTTGTTCCTGCCGGTCGACGGGTCACGCGTGAAGGCGACGCCCGTTCCGGAGTCTTCGCCCATGTTCCCGAAGACCATCGTCTGGACATTGACGGCCGTCCCGAGCAGACCACGGATTTCGTTGAGCTGACGGTACTTGATGGCGCGGGGGTTGTTCCAGCTGCCGAACACCGCGTCGATCGACGCCTGGAGCTGCTGGCGCGGGTCCTGCGGGAATTCCTTCTTGTGAGACTTGTAGACGTGCTCGTAGGCCTTGATGACTTCCCGGAGACCCGCAGCGTCGAGGTCCGTGTCGTTCTTGGCGCCATTCTTCTTCTTCACGCCTTCGAGGGCTTCCTCGAATGCCTCGTGCTCGATACCAAGCACCACGTCGCCGAACATCTGCATGAAGCGCCGGTAGGCATCGCGGACGAACCGCTCGTTGCCGGTCAGCTCGATCATCGCCTCGGTGGTCTCGTCATTGAGCCCGAGGTTCAGCACCGTGTCCATCATGCCGGGCATGGAGACGGCAGCCCCCGAGCGAACGGAGAACAGCAGGGGGTTCGGCCCGGACCCGAAGTTCTTGCCCGTGACCTTCTCGACCTTCTTGATGTTCTCGTCGATCTGCTTGTGCAGCCCGTCGGGATACTTCTCTCCGAGCTTGTAGTACAGGTCGCACACCTCGGTGGTGATGGTGAACCCGGACGGGACCGGAAGCCCCAGCGAGCTCATCTCGGCGAGGTTCGCCCCCTTGCCGCCCAGCAACTCCTTCATGGCAGACTTACCGTCCGCCTTGCCACCACCAAAGAAGTACACGTACTTCGATTTCTTCTTAGCCATCAGAAATTCTCCGTTGAGGTTCTCTTGCCGCCGGTCATCCGAACACATTCGAGAGGACGCGATCCGCCGGCATGTCGATAGTTTTTCCAGACCCTGGGAAGCGACCTCACGAAGCCGCTATTCATGGGGTGTAAACGGATCAAAGAGTGTAGAAGTGCCCATGCACACTGTCAACGTCTTTTGGGTGAATTGCTCACGAAACCCATCCGGCTGCGCCCCGTTCCGAACAATCGCCGCGCGCCGGCGCCCGGTTCGCTTCGCCGGGCGGGACAATACATTGACGCCTTGCCCGTCTCGAACGTATCATAGGCGCCTTCCTATACAGTTTCATCCATGCATACCGATTGTGACAAAAACACGCTGACCCGCCCGGCTGCGCCGCTGCGGGTCTCCCGCTCCACGCGGAAGCTCGGAGCCGCCGTCGCCCTGCCCGCTGTGGCGGTGCTGGGGGTGGCTTTGCTGCTCAGCGCCGACCCCCGCGGAATGGGAACGCACACCCAGTTGGGCCTGCCGACCTGCTCGGTCTTGTCCCGGACGGGGTACCCCTGTCCCAGCTGCGGGCTGACCACCTCGGTCACCGCCGCGGTGCATCTGGACTGGCTCGCGTCGCTGCGCGCCCAGCCGTTCGGGTTTGTGTTGGCCGGGGCGCTGCTGGTGCTGGGCGTGGCGGGAACCATCCAGGCCATCAGTGGGCGCGACCTGCTGGGACGCCTGCGATTCAGCGTGTGGTGGCTGGCGTTTGCACTGGCGGGGATGTTCATCGGCTGGGGCGCGAAGCTTGCTCTGGGCGTCTGGAGCGGCACGCTGCCGATTCACTGAGCTTCCCCCACTCTCACCAACGAAGGATGCCGACCCCATGAGCCGACGAACCATCCCCATCCTGCTGTGTGCAGTCCTCGCCGCGTCCGCCTTGCTGCCGGCGGGCTGTTCGGGCATGCGGTACTTGAGCTACGTCTTCCTGGGCGACTCGGCGACGAAGAAGGTCAAAGCCGAGTTCGACAAGCTCGAGAACAAACGCGTCGCGGTGGTCGTCTTCCTCGACCAGAGCGTCTACTACGAGCACCCTCGCGTTGACCTGCAGATCGCCTACGCCCTGCGAGGCCAACTCACCAAGAACATCGATGGCCTCCGCGTGGTGGACCCGCGAACCGTCATCGCCTACCAGGAGAGCGACCTGAACTGGGCGGCCCTGCCCAAGACCGAGCTGGCGAAAAAGTTCAACGCCGACTACGTCCTGATGGTCAACGTCCCGGAGTTTTCCACCTCCGAGCCTGGCACGGTTCGTCTGTTCCGGGGAAACGTCGTCGCCTCGCCCGCACTCTACAAGGCCGGCGTACCCGAAGAAAAGTCCTGCGTCTGGTACGAAGACGCCATCCGCGTGACCTGGCCAAAAGAGACCCAGGGCAAGTACGGCCAAAGCGACGCGGGTGTGAAGAAGGTCACCATCGCCCTGCTGGCCGACCGGATCGCCAAGTTCTTCTACGACCACGAAGAAAACGTCGAACAGGAGTAACCGCATGACGTCACGAAATCGATTCGGCCGCACCGGCTTGAACTTCGCTGCCTGCTGGCTGCCGGCGGCGGCACTGGCGATCCTGCCGGGTTGCGCGGTGGTCGCCTACATCATAGCCGAGTTCTCGCCCGCCCAGAAAGTGGAGGCCGTCTACGAACTGCCCGAGAACAAGCGCGTGCTGGTATTCGTGGACGATTACGGCAACCCGGACGACAGCATCGCCGCGCGCGACATCAAACGACGCCTCACCCAGAAACTCAATCACGAACTCGAACAGCACGAGATCGTCGGCTCGACCGTCCCGTACGCCAAACTGGTGGACGTGCAGAGCGCCACGCCGAACTTCCGATCACTGCGAACCGAGGAGGTCGGGCAAAAGGTCGACGCCGACCTGGTGGTCTACGTGCATGTCGACCGGTTCGACCTGCGCGATCCGGACTCCGGGCGACTGTGGCATGGCCGACTGGAGTGCAGCCTCAAAGTGCTCGACGTCAAACAGGGAATGGCCGGCCGGGGCGGACGCCTTTGGCCCCAGGACGCCGATCTGTATGACGTCAAGGCCGTCGATATCCCCGCCGAGAGCGAAACGTCCGCCACCTACGGCGAAGTCCTCACCCGTGAGCTGATCGACGAGATGGCTGTGCGGATCGGAAAGGTCTTCCGCGAGCACAAGGTGGAATCCCGCGACGTGACCTGGGAGAAAGTCAAGGAAGAGGACACTCGGTAACCGGGCCAACTTTCGGTGGCAGGGGTTTTTCGCCGGTGATCTGCCGAGCGGCTGGGTCGGCCGTCAGTCCCGGGTGTCGTCCTGCGTTCGTTGCCGGGCCTGCTCAATGAGCTCGAAAAGGCTCACTGCCTTGGGCTTGGGTGGCTCGGTGAGTCGGGCGATCTGCTCTTCGGTGAGATTCGACCGGGCCCAACCTTCGACGTCGAAGATCTCCCACCAGCAGTCGAACACCCGCCGGCAGGGCAGCTCGCCGTCGGTCGACCGGCAGTATTCGAACGTCAGGTCATGCCCCAGCCGCGGACA
>CAZYIH010000027.1:0-23186 GCA_964646915.1 uncultured Planctomycetaceae bacterium
AGATCATGCAGCGAAACTGGATCGGCATGAGCATCGGTGCGGAGGTGGATTTCCCGGTAGTTAGTAGGACAGGCGTCTCGCCTGTCTTTTATGGTAGGACAGGCGTCTCGCCTGTCTGCAGCTCGCCAACAGGCATTGATTTCATCCCAACCGAGGCGTTTCAGCAAGCCGCGAAGCGTCCCGCCACCAGGCCAGCCGCTCTCTATGTTAAGGGATTTACGGGTCATGATCCGCATGACCTGGGTGAAGACCGTCCTGGAAGTTTCCTTGAGCGAGTGCGTCACTTACCTCACGTGGAGGTCGAAGGTGCGACCTACTTCGTGACCTTCTCCACAAAGGACTCGCGTGTTCTCAGTGAGGAGGAACGGGACATCGTCTTCCAATCCTGCCTCCACTGGCACGAGGACCGGTGTATCGTCTTCGCAGCCTGTGTGATGGATGATCACGTGCATATGATCGTGAAGCCCCGGAAGGAACATTCACTTCCTGAGATACTCCACAGCATAAAGAGCTTCACTGCTCACGAAATCAACAGAGCCGGCAGCACATTCGGCCCTCTCTGGCAAGACGAGAGTTTTGACCACGTGATCCGCGACGGGTGGTGGCTGACAAAATTCCTGTACTACATAATGGAGAACCCCGCCAAGAGGGGATTCTGTGAGAGGCCGGATGAATATCCGTGGCTTTGGATGGACTCTTCTCGTGTAGAGACACCGAAGCAGAAGGCGTTCGGACACATAAGCCGAGAAATCGAAAGTGTCGCGGACAATGGCAACACCGGTACGGGGCAGATCGAAAAATGGTTCCGCTCAAGAAAAGAACAGGGATTCCCGGCGGTGCCGGAGTTCGAAGAGCCAGAGACAGAAGAAGCTGACACCAGAGAAACAGACAGGCGAGACGCCTGTCCTACTATAAGAGTGTACACCACCCGGCCGGACACGCTCTACGGGGCCACCTACATGGTGCTGGCGCCGGAGCATCCGCTGGTCGAGCGGATCACCACGCCCGAGCAGGCCGACGCCGTGCGGGCCTACATCGAGCAGGCGGTGCACAAGTCCGAGCTCGAGCGCACCACCGAGACGAAAGAAAAGACCGGCGTGTTCACCGGGGCCCACGCGATCAACCCCGTCACGCGCGAGGAGATCCCCATATGGGTGGCCGACTACGTCATGATGGGCTACGGAACCGGGGCGATCATGGCTGTCCCCGCACACGACACGCGAGACTATGAATTCGCCCAGGCGTTCGACCTGCCGATCGTCCAGGTTGTCGCCCCGCCGGAAGACTCCGACGAAGACTGGCGCGGCTTCACCGGCGAAGGCACTGCCGTCAATTCGGGCGAGTACGACGGCCTGGCCACCGCGGAGTTCAAGAAGACCATCACCGCTGACCTCCACGAGAAGGGCCTCGCGCGGGAGGCGGTGAACTACAAGCTGCGCGACTGGCTGTTCAGCCGACAGCGATACTGGGGCGAGCCGTTCCCGATCGTCCATTGCGAAAGCTGCGGACCGGTCGGCCTGCCGGAAGACCAACTGCCCCTGCTGCTGCCGGAAATGGACGATTTCACGCCGGCTGCCAGCGAAGATCGCGACGCCCCGCCCGCACCCCCACTGGGCAAAGCGATCGACTGGATACAGACCACCTGCCCCCGCTGCAACGCACCCGCCCGGCGCGAACTGAACACCATGCCCCAGTGGGCGGGCAGTTGCTGGTACTACCTGCGCTATCTCGACCCCGACAACGACGAACGCTTCTGCGACCCCCAGATCGAGCAGTACTGGATGGGCCGCTCGAACCGCAACCCCATCGGCGGGGTGGATCTCTACGTCGGCGGGGCGGAACACGCGGTGCTGCACCTGCTGTACTCGCGGTTCTGGCACAAGGTGCTTTACGACCTCGGCCACGTCAGCAGTCCCGAGCCGTTCGGCAAGCTGTTCAACCAGGGCATGATCACCAGCTTCACCTACCGCGATTCGCGCGGGGTGAGCGTTCCGCACGAGACGGTGGACCTCTCCGGCGACCATCCCAAACACGCCGAGACGGGCGAGCAGCTCACCACGACCATCGAGAAGATGTCCAAATCGCTGCGGAACGTGGTGAACCCGGACGACATCATCGAGGAGTTCGGGGCCGACACGTTTCGGCTGTACGAGATGTTCATGGGTCCGCTGGAGGCCTCCAAGCCGTGGAACACGCGGGACGTTCCCGGCGTGCATCGCTTCCTGAAGCGCGTCTGGCGGATGGTCTGCGGCGACGAGGAAAACCCCGCCCTGCTCACCGACGGCGACGGCCCTGCCGCCATCGAGAAGGCCCTGCATAAGCTCATCAAGAAGGTCGGCGAGGACTACGAGTCCATGAAGTTCAACACCGCCATCGCCGCGCTGATGGAATTCGTCAACGAGGTCTATCGGTCCGGCGAGGTCGGCCGCTCGCAGGCCGAGCGGTTCGTGCTGCTGCTGGCGCCCATGGCGCCGCACATCTGCGAGGAATGCTGGGCGGCGATGGGGCACGATGAATCGCTCGCTCACGAGGATTGGCCCGCGTATGATGAATCGATGCTCGCCCAGGACACCGTCGAGTTACCCGTGCAGATCAACGGCAAGGTCCGAGCCCGCATCGAGGTGCCCGCCGACGCCTCGCAGGACGACGCCCTCGAAACGGCTTTGGCCGATGAGCGGGTAAAGGAACATCTCGCCGGAAAAGAACTCGTCAAGAAGATCGCCGTCCCCGGACGATTGATCAACCTCGTCGTGAAGTAGACTCCTCCAACGAAAGGATAACGGAAATGAGAACACAAACATTGGCTGTGATCGCGCTGCTGGGCTTGGTGGCCATCTGCGCCGTAGGCTGCGGGCCCAAGGAAGCCTCCACCCCCAAAGAGGCCGCCAAACTGATGGCCGAGGCGATCGAGAACGGCGACAAGGACCAGTACATCGCCCAATACGACGCGACCACCGAAGACCAAAAGGAGTTTATGGGCGCCTCGTTCGATATGGCCCAGGCGATGCTGGAGTTCCACAAGAAGATGAAGGACGCCTATGGCGATGAGTACAAGGGCGACATGCCCATCAACACCGACGATGTCGACAAGGCCGACGTCAAGATCGACGGCGACAAGGCGACGCTCAAGATGCCCGGGCAAAGCGGCGGGATGGACCTCGTCAAGAAGGACGGCGCCTGGAAGATCGACGTCGGCGAGAAGATCGCCCAAGACCCGGAGAAGGGCATCAAGATGATGAAAGCCCAGGTCGAGGCGTATGAATCCGTGATGGATGATATCGGCAAGGAAGGCGAGACCGTCGATAGCATCGGCAAGAAGCTTATGCAGGCCCAGATGAAGTCGATGGGCATGGGCGATATGCCCGAACCCGACCTGGACCGGCTGCCCGAGTAGCCGACGCGAAGCCGAGAATTCACGCAGGCCGACAGGATCCCTCGCGGATCCCGTCGGCCTGCTGTTATACTGCGGGCATGAGTCTTCGACGCATCCCCCACAATCGATTCGTCCTGTTGGCGGTATCCTTGTCGCTGAGCGTATCTTTCGTCGGCTGCAAGTCGGCCGAGCAGAAGGCCCGGGAGGAGAAGGACCACCAGGCGATCCGGGAGCTGAACCAAACTGCCCAGGATGCAATCCTGCGCGGCGACCGTGACCAATGGCTGGTTTGCTTCCATGGCAGCGAGATGGAGATGCGCTTCGCCGCCGAGGTGTTCGACCTCTGGCAGACCAGCTTCCGCTTCCAGGATGCGGTGATCGCCGCCTACGGGCCCAAGGCGTGGCGCAAACTGCAGGATACCAACCAGGCCAACGTCCGCATGCC
Source organism: uncultured Planctomycetaceae bacterium (assembly GCA_964646915.1). Taxonomy (GTDB): domain Bacteria; phylum Planctomycetota; class Phycisphaerae; order SM23-33; family SM23-33; genus CAZFPT01. The sequence continues at coordinate 3,819 of CAZYIH010000027.1, forward strand.
CCCGACCGACGACGAGTATTGGGACGGGATCCGCACCTACCTCAAGGGCGACCGCGCCCGCTGTACGATCGGCTACCGCAAACAGGTCTGGTGGGTGGACCGCTTCCCCAGCGGCTGGAGGGCCCGCGCGGGCGACCTGCTCAACCAACGAGCCGCCAACCTCACGCCCGAGCTGATCACCGACCACATCCTTGCCTCCCGTGCGACCGTCTCGGTCATGGAGCGGATGATCGCTGCGCTCCGGACGTCTCCACCTCCATATGAGCAGTTCCTGGACCGGTGGATTCGTGCCCGGCCCGAAGCGGTGCTCCAGCGACGCGAACTGGGCGCCTTCGACGCCAACGTACCGGTCGGCTCGTCCGCCCCGACCTCCCAGCCGAGTGACCCGTCAGAGAGATAACCCCCATGCCACGATCCACCGAGAAATCACAGACGGCCTTTCAGCGCGGCAGCCGAGTGCTCGTGGGCGGGGTGAACTCCCCGGCCCGCACCTTCTCGGCCGTCGGGGGGACGCCGCCGACGATCGTGCGCGGCAAGGGCAGCCGACTGGAAGACCTCGACGGCAACGACTACGTCGATTACGTCGGAAGCTACGGGCCGATGATTCTCGGTCACGGCGACGAGCAGGTGGTCGCCGCCGTCTCCAAGGCCATCCACAAGGGAATGAGCTTCGGCGCCCCCACCGAGGGCGAAACCGCCCTGGCGGAGATGATCGTCTCCAGCATCCCGGCCGTGGAAAAGGTCCGCCTGGTCTCCAGCGGTACGGAGGCAGCCATGACGGCAGTGCGCCTGGCGCGCGGAGCGACCGATCGACCTGGGATCATCAAGACCATCGGCTGTTACCATGGCCACTGCGACGCGCTGCTGGTGTCCGCCGGCAGCGGAGCGTCGACGCTGGGCGTGCCCAGCTCTCCCGGCGTGCCCGCCGGCGCGACGGCCGACACGCTGCTGGTGCCCTTCAACGACCTGTCCGCCATCGAGGCGATCCTCACCGAAGCCGGCCCGACCGTCGCCGCTGTGCTGGTCGAACCCGTCGCGGGGAACATGGGCGTGATCCCGCCGGCGGAGGGCTATCTCGAAGGGTTGCGCAGCCTGTGCGACACGCACGGAACACTGCTGATCTTCGACGAGGTCATGACCGGCTTCCGCGTGGGCTGGGGCGGGGCGCAGCTGCGGTATGGCGTCACGCCGGACCTGACCGTGCTGGGAAAGGTCATCGGCGGCGGCATGCCCGTCGGTGCGGTGGCCGGTCCGACAGAGCTCATGGACCACCTCGCGCCGGTCGGACCGATCTACCAGGCGGGCACGCTTTCGGGCAATCCCGCCGCCATGGCAGCCGGCCTGGCGACGCTGCGAACCTGCATGGAAGAAGGCTTCTACGCCCGTCTGGAAGAAATCGCCGCGGCCGTCGAGGAATCGCTGCTCGCGGGCGCCAAGGACGCCGGGCTCGACCAGCGCGTCTGCATCCAGCGCGTGGGGAGCATGCTGAGCTGTTTCTTCGCGTCGGGTCCGGTGCGGTCCTATGATGATGTAGCCGCCTGCGACCACGACGCCTTTGCCACGTGGTTCCATGGCATGCTGGACGGTGGGGTGTATCTCCCCCCCAGCCAGTACGAGGCGATGTTCGTCTCGTCGGCCCATACGGACCGCGACATCCAGCGGACAGCCTCGGCGGCGGCGACGGCCTTTGGGCGTCTCGCCGAGCAGTAAACCGACCCCGCCGAGGATGCCCGTGATGGCTCGCCGGCAGAGCACTTCGTTTGATCCTTATAGATTTTCGCGCCTTTGTCCGATATAGAGCTTGGCTGGGAAAAGGGATACCACCCCAGCACCACATCGGAAAGGAAACCACGATGGAACAGCTCCAGTACAACACCTCGGCCTCGGACACCATGGACGCCTTCGCCTCGGCCAGGGCAGCCAAGAACATCTTCCTGATCGTCCTGCTGCTGGCGATGCTTACGCAGGTCGCCGCGTTCGTGGCGGTGCAGTTCATGGACGTGGTGGACCCTCTCCACGCCAAGGGCTCATCGAGCCCCGCTGCCGTTGCGGACGCGAACGCACCGACAGTGCCCGCCGACCCAAACCAGCCGACCACCACGCCGGCCGTCACGCGCGATGGTGTCGGTGAGACGACGTACTTTATCGACGAGATGCTCAGTTGGGCTCTGCCCGGCGCGAAGTTCTTCGCCCTGGTCATGGGCCTGCTTCTGAGCATCACGCTGCTGGTGTGCCTCATGCTCGCGGTGACCGAGCGTCTCGGCGGGGTGGGTCGACTGAGCAGTTCGTTCTTCTGGTCGCTGGTGCTGCTGGCGATCGTCACACCGTGGCAGCAACTGCTGATGGGCAACGTCGCCTGCGGAGCCCTGTACAACAAGGGCGAACTGTATTCCTGGGTCGCCAGCGTAAAACCCTCCTGGGGCGGACACGCAGACATTTACGGCAAGATCCTCTACTACGCCCGCTTCCTGGGCTACCCGCTGCTGGGGCTGTTGATCTGGCTGGTGACGCAACTGAAGTTCGCCCGGGGCTTCCAGGAAGTCCATGGGACAGCGCCGGCCGAGACGAAGCATAAGCGGCACGATAAGCCGCGAAAAGAAGAGGTCGAAACCCCCGACCTGCCGCTGGAAGACATCCAGTAACCCCTCACCGAACCGATTTCCCAAAGGCCCGGGCGTCGCGCGACGCCTGGGCCTTTTCGGTGCGCTGCCCTCGCTGGATCACCCCCCGCTGGCGTGCTGGTCCATCCACGTCTCCGCCAGGGCGTGCAGCGTTTCCTGGAAGCTCGGGTGGGCGTGAATCGTCCCGTAGATTTCCGCCAGCGTCACGCCCTGCCGCATCGCCAGGGCCAACTCGTGGATCATGTCCACCGCCTGGGGGCCGACCCACAACGCCCCGAGAATCGCCCCGTCATCCCGGCCGACAACCAGTTCCAGCCCGCCGGCCGTCTCGGCGTACAGCCAGGCCGTCCCCGCGTCGGCATAGTCCTTGTGCAGAACGTCGACCGCCTCCTGGCCGTGTTGCTCGCGCGCCTCGTCGGGCCCGAGGCCCACGTGGGCGACCTCCGGGTGCGAGTAGACTCCCGCCGGCACGATGGTTCGGTCGTCCCGCGTGTCGACGCCCATGGTCTGATCGCCCGCGACGATGCCCATCCGCTCGGCGAGATGGCTGTGGTTGCGCAGCTCGGCCACGTCGCCCACAGCCCAGATGCCCTCCACGCTCGTGCGGCAGCGGTCGTCCACGGGGATGTAATCGTCTTCGCATTCCACGCCGATTTCTTCGAGCCCCAGCTGAGACGGACAGCTGCGTCGACCCACCGCCACCAGCGCGTGCGAGCCGCGGAACGAACAGCCCGACCCGCACTCCGCCGTCAACGACTCGCCGTCAAACGAAGCGCCGGTTACCTCCTGCCCGAGATGCACGTCCACCCCGCGGGCGGTGAGGCTTTTGTGAACCACTTCACCGGCGCGATCGGGCAACTGGTGCAGCAGGCGGTCCATCATCTCGACCATGCACACCCGCACGCCGAGTTCGGCGTAAGCAGTGGCGAACTCACAACCCAACGGCCCGCCGCCAAGAACGAGAATGCTCTCGGGGAGGTCGTCGGCATTCGTGGCGTCGTCGCTGGTCCACACCCTGCCGCTGTCCCAGGGCAGGAAGCCCGGCCTGGTCGGTTGCGAGCCGGTCGCGACCACAAGACATCGGGCGGTGAGCGTTTTCCCGCCGTCCGGCGTGTCGACCGCCACGGTTTGGGCGTCGCGGATGTGGCCTCGCCCGCGGATGACGTCGATCCGGTCCATTCCAGAGAGTTTGTCGCGCGTCGCGGTGCGCAGGTCGTCCACGATGTCCGCGACACGGCGCATCACGGCCGACCCGTCAATGTCGGGTTCCACCGGTGGGATGGCGACGTCATCGGCGTGGGTCATTTCCCAGGCGCGATGGCCGCTGGCGAGCAGCGCCTTGGTGGGCATGCACCCGACATTCAGACAGGTCCCGCCCAGGAAACGGTCTTCCACGATGCACGCCCGCCCGCCGCGCAGGCGTACCTGTTGGGCGGCCGCCCCGCCGCCCGGGCCGCCACCGATGCAGATCGCGTCATATGCAAACTCGCCCATAGCCTTGATCCTCTCATCCCTGCAGGAGCGACTCGGCTCCGTCGATGTACACGTTCGCCCCGGAAACAAAGGTCGAATCCTCCCCGGCGAGGAACCGCACCAGTCGGGCAATCTCCATCGGCCGGGCCGGGTCGCCACCGGTGAGCGGGACGGTTCCCTCGGGGTATTCCACCGGCGGGCCGGCGTCCTCGGTGTCCCGGTGTTCGGTTCGCTGACTGATCTGCGTGCGCACCGGCCCGGGGCAGATGGAATTGACGCGGATGTTGTCCTCGGCCAGCTCCAGGGCGATCATCCGTACGAAGGCGACCTGGGCGGCCTTGGAGCAGGCGTAGGCCGTCGCCCCGGTGTTGGAGAACACGCGGTTGCCGTTCACCGACGCGGTGACAATGATCGATCCGCCTCGCTCGCGAAGCAGCGGCAGGGCGTATTTGACCGTCAGAAACGTGCCCCGCAGGTTGACGTTGACGGTATGGTCGAACTCCTCGGGCTTGAGTTTGTCCAGCGGTGCCCACACCCCATTGATGCCCGCATTGGCGAACACCACGTCCAGCCGACCCCATCGCGCGTCGACCTGGCGGATGGCCTGCTGAACGTCCTCGGCGTCGGAGACGTCCACCTTCACCGCCAGGGCGTCGCCGCCGTCGCCGGAGAGCTCGTCGGTGAGTTCCTGGGCGGCCTGTCCCTGCATGTCCAGCGCGGCGATGGCGTAGCCCTCCTGGCTGAGCAGCTTGGCGGTCGCCCGGCCGATGCCGTTGGCGGCCCCGGTGATCAGCGCGACGCGATCGGCTTGCCTGTCGTTCATCGTATGTCCTTTCGTATGAACTACTTCTCGCGGTCGACCGGTTCGAGCGTGCTCAGCACGTCGCTGAGCTTCGCCGTCGCCAGCGCCACCGAGGTATCCGCGCAGCCGTAGTACATCCACAGCTGGTCGCCTCGCAGCAGCAGCCCCGTGGGAAACACGACGTTTGGCACGAGGCCGGACATCTCGTAGTGCTCGCGGGGTTTCATGATGCAGCTCGGTGAGCGGTGGGTCATCTTGTACGGATCGTCACGATCCAGCAGCGCCGCGCCCACGCGGTAGATCAGCTCGCCCCCGTAGGCCTTCACGCCGTGATAGAGCAACAGCCAGCCGTCGTCGGTTTCCACCGGGGGCGGGCCTGCCCCGACTTTCACGGCGTCCCACGCCGGGCCCTGATGCTCTCGCAGCACGCAGTGCGGCTCGCCCCAGTAGAGCAGGTCGCGGGAGTAGGCGATCCAGATATTCTCGATCCCCCCGCCGGCGTCCGGGCGATGCAGTGCGGCGTATCGACCCTGGAACTTCCGCGGGAACAGGACGGCGTCTTTGTTGTTCGGCGAGAAGATCAGTCCGATGCGTTCAGCCTCGACCAGGTCGGTGGTCTTGGCCAGACCCACGGCGGCACCGGCGGGCGAGTAGGCGGTGTAGGTGATGTACCACGCCTCCTCGTCCGCCAGCCACGTCGCCCGGGCGTCTTCCACGCCCCATCGCTCGTACCGCCACTCGGGCAGGCCGAACTCCAGCAGGGGCTTTTCGTCCACGCGCCACCCGTCGGTGCCATTGTCGCTCCAGGCAACGTGGATGTTGGAATACCCGGTCGCCTGCTCGACGCGCAGCAGCAGGAACACCCGCCCGTCATGCTCACCGGCACCGGGATTCAGCACCGCCTCAGCCAGCACGGGCAATTCGTCGGCCGTCAGGATCGGGTTGCATTCGGCACGCTGGAAGATGGGGCACGTCGTCTCATGTTGCACCCGGCAGGCGACCGACCGTTCCTGATCGGCCGTCCCGCCCTGATGTTGCTGACCCGGATGGGAGCCTTCGGCGTCCTCGTCGCTGCTGCCGCGGAGAATGTTGGATTTCTGCTGAACGTTCTGACTGACCTGCTCGTGGTCGCCCATCGCTGCCTCCTGGTTCATGGGGCTTTGGGATCTCTTGATTCATGCTATACGCGAAAGTGGCGCGATCCCGGAATGACCGCCCCGGCGCGGACAAACTCGCCCCCAGTGGGAACCTCGGGATGGTCCCCGCTATACTTCCCCGAGCAGCCGTGCTCCCTGAGAGACCCTCTGTGACGATAGAAAGGAACCCGACGTGAAGATCGCACCCTTGCCAATGCCCGCTGAGAAACCGATGCCCGCCCTTGGGTTCGGCACGTTTCAGCTGGACCAGAAAACCGCCGAGGAAACCGTCGCCGCCGCATTGGAAATCGGCTACCGACACATCGATACCGCCGATATGTACGGCAACCACGAGGGCGTCGGACGGGGGCTCAAACAGGCCGGCGTGGGGCGGGACGACGTTTTCCTGGTGACCAAAATCTGGCGCGACCGCCTCCGTCCCGACGACCTGATCGCCGACGCCAACCGCTCGCTCGAGGAACTGCAGGTGGACTACGTAGACCAGTTGCTGATCCACTGGCCCAACAGCGACATCCCGATGGACGAAACATTCTCGGCGATGGATCAACTGGTCAAGGAGAGCAAGGTCCGCACCGTGGGGGTGAGCAATTTCACGATCGCCCATCTGCGTGAGGCGATGGATGCATCGCCCCAGCCAATCGCCGCCAACCAGGTGGAGTTCCACCCCCACCTCTACCAGAAAGATCTGATGGAGTTCTGCCAGGACAACAAAATCGCCCTGGTCGCCTATCGCCCGATCATCAAAGGCGACGTAAAGGAAGAGCCGGTCCTGCAGGACCTCGCCGGCCATTACAACTCCACGCCGGTGCAGGTCGCCCTGCGATGGTGTCTCCAGCACGGGTTGGCAGCCATTCCGCGGTCCAGTTCGCGCGATCACATCCAGGAGAACTACGACTGCCTGCAGATCAAGCTCGACCCGAGCGACATGCAGCGGATCGACAACATCGCGACCACCCACCGCTGCGTCGACCCGGACTTCGCGGAGTTCGATCGCACCGACTGACGCGAACGCCGCCCGGACCATTACGCGCTTGCCTGACCAGGCGAGGCGACCGATAATGCCCGGCCATGAGCGAATTGCAGAACAATCGGATCGTGCGGGCGTTCGACGAGGCCCGCCAGGCGGGCGCCAAGCAGTTGCTGCCGTTCCTGACGGCCGGCTATCCGGACATCGGGACGACCGGGGCGCTGCTGGGCGAGATCGAACGTCGCGGGGCGCGCGTGTGCGAATTGGGCATTCCCTTCTCGGACCCCGTCGCCGACGGGCCGACGATTCAGGCGTCGTACGTGGACGCCCTGGCCGGCGGCGCGACGGTGGACGGGATCTTCCAGACGGTCCGCGAGTACCGCCAGGGCGGCGGCGAGTTGGGGCTCATCAGCATGGTGAGCTATTCGATCGTCTTCCGTCGCGGGGTGGAGGCGTACGTCAAGGCGGCTGCCGAGGCGGGGCTGGACGGGCTGATCATCCCCGATCTGTCGCTGGAGGAAGCCGGCCGAGTCGAGCAGGTCGCCCGCCAGGCGGGGCTGTGCAACATCATGCTGATCTCGCCGAACACTCCCCCCGACCGCCGCAACCAGATCGCCGCACACTCCAGCGGGTTCATCTATTTCATGTCGGTGGTGGGCATCACCGGCGAGCGGGACAAACTGCCCGACGAGACCATCGCCGCCGTCGCCGCCCTTCGCGAGCAGACCGACACGCCCATCTGCGTGGGATTCGGAATCTCGACCCCCGAGATGGTCGAAACGGTCTGCGACGTAGCCGACGGCGCGATCGTCGGCAGCGCGATCGTCAAGCGGATCACGGCCGCCAAGGGCAAACCGACCGAAACGCTCGTGAGCGAGGTCGGTGAGTTCGTGGGCGAACTGCTCGGCCCGCTGCAGTAATCCCGCGATAGATTCTCACCCAGACATAGCAGACACCAAGGCCGCGGAAGCTTTCCAGGCTGTTGGCCGATCGCTGCTCGCTGTTCGCTCGATCACACGTCGAGGTTTTTCACGTCCAGTGCGTTGTCTTCGATGAATTTCCGTCGCGGCTGAACGGCGTCGCCCATCAGCAGGCTGAACATGCGTTCTGCCTCCTCGGCCTCGTCGGCACGGACGCGGAGCAACATGCGGCGTTCGGGGTCCATGGTGGTTTCCCACAGTTCGTCGGCGTTCATCTCGCCGAGACCCTTGAACCGCTTGATCTCAATGCCTTCCGAGCCGATCTCCCGGATGCCCGGGGCGATCATGCCGACGTTGTCCAGCTCGTGGGGCTCGTCCTCGTTCATCAGCAGGTACTTGGCGGGGTCCTTCTCGCCGGTGACCTTCTCCTCGCGGATGGTGAAATAGTCCTCGATGGGCATGCCCCGCTTTTCCAGATCGGCGATGTAGGTCTCGATCGCCTTGACCTCGTGCAGCTCGGCCCGTTGCTGGATGCGAATTCTCGGCCCGCCGGACTCCTGCCCGTTGCCGTTCTCGCCCCCCTCCTCGACGACGGTGGCCTGCTCCTTGTACTTCTCGAGCGTCTGCTCGTACTCGTCCTTGGAGTAACAGAAGACGTTCTCGTTGTTCATCACCATCCAGTGGGTGGGCAGCTTGCCATCTTTCCGCTGGGCGACGAACTCCTCGAAGTCCAGCCCGCGTCGCTGCAGGATGTGCACCTTGTCCCCGAGCTTCTGGAGCAGCTCCACGAGCTCTTCGAGCTTGCCCCCGGAGATCTCCTGGACCACCTTGGGCTCCTTGCCGGAGATATCGCGGATCTGCAGCGTGGTTCCGTCCAACCCGAGGCTGGTGAGGGTGTTGCGCATCTCGGCTTCGTTGAGGACGTACTTTTTCACCTTGCGCCGGCGCACCAGGTACAGCGGCGGCTGGGCGATGAAGATGTGCCCGTTGTCCACCAGTTCGGGCATGTAACGGTAGAAGAACGTCAACAGCAGCGTGCGGATGTGGCTGCCGTCGACGTCGGCGTCGGTCATGATGATGATCTTGCCATACCGCAGCTTGGAGATATCGAACTCGTCCGACCCGATCCCGCATCCCAGCGCCGAGATGATGATCTGGATCTCGGCGAAGTTGAGGATCCGGTCCAGCCGGGCCTTCTCGACGTTCAGGATTTTGCCCCGCAGCGGAAGAATCGCCTGGGTCGCCGAGTCGCGCCCCTGTTTGGCGGGCCCGCCGGCAGAGTCGCCCTCGACGAGATACACCTCCGTCGAGGCGGTGTCTTTCGAACGGCAGTCGGCCAGCTTGCCCGGCAGCGACCCGCTGGACAGCGCACCCTTCCGGCGCGTCAGGTCGCGCGCCTTACGGGCGGCTTCACGGGCCTGCATCGCCTGGACGCTCTTGTTGATGACGCGCTTGGCCTCGGCGGGGTGCTCCTCAAGCCACGTGCCCAGCAGCTCGTTGACCGCCTGCTGCACGAACCCGTCGACCTCGCTGTTGCCCAGCTTGGTCTTGGTCTGGCCCTCGAACTGCGGATCGGGCACTTTTACCGAGACAATCGCGGTAAGGCCCTCGCGCAGGTCGTCGCCGGTGGGGTTTTTGTCCTTCTTGAGAATCTTGGCGTTGCGGGCGTAGTAGTTCATCGTCCGCGTCAACGCCGAGCGGAACCCCGAAAGGTGCGTGCCACCCTCGATCGTATTGATATTGTTGGCGAACGAGAAAATCGTCTCGTTGTAGCCGTCGGTGTACTGCAGCACGAGGTCCACCATCAGCAGCGATTCCTCGTCCTGCTTGTGGAGCTGGATGGGCTTGTGCAGGCAGTTCTTGCCCTCGTTGAGGTGCTTGAGGAACGCCAGCAGGCCTTTCTCGTACTTGAAGGTCGCTTCCTTGTCCGACCGCTCGTCCCGCAGATTGATGCACACGCCCTCGTTGAGATACGCCAGCTCGCGGAGGCGCGTCTCCATGACGCTGTACTTCAGGTGCGTGTCCGGGAAGACCTCGCCGTCGGGCTTGAAGGATATCTTCGTGCCCGAGCGTTTCCGCTGGCCGATCTTCTTGGGTTCGCCCTTCTTGAGGCCCCGCTCGAACTCCATCTGCCAGACCTGGCCCTCGCGGCAGACCTCCACTTCCAGCCATTCGCTCAGGGCGTTGACCACCGACGCACCGACCCCGTGCAACCCGCCGGAGACCTTGTACACGCCATGGTCGAACTTGCCGCCCGCGTGCAGGTGGCAGAAGACCACCTCCAGCGTGGAGACCTTCTCGGTGGGATGCTGCCCGACGGGAATGCCCACGCCGTCGTCACTGACGGACACCGATTCGTCCGGGTGGATCACCACGTGGATATTGCTGCATCGTCCCGCCATCGCTTCGTCGATGGCGTTGTCCACGATCTCCCACACCAGGTGGTGCAGCCCCCGAGGGGTGGTGTCGCCGATGTACATGCCCGGGCGCTTTCGCACCGCCTCAAGGCCCCGAAGGACCTTGATCTGGGATTCGTCGTAAACGCCCTCGATGGGGGAAACTTTGTCGCTCACGGCGGCCGTGTCCTTGGCCAAGGAGATGCTCCTTTCGCGTGGTTTACTACCGGTCCTGGGCGACCCGGGCGATTCGTCGTTCCGGGTCGCACACTTGATCCCTCATTATCCGAAATTTCCGGCGTGCTTTCCAGCATAAACCCCGCGAAAACCCGGAAATACAGGATTATAAGTCTTTTATTTACATTGCATAAGCCGGCGGGTGAAGCGTTTTTGCCCATTCGCCGTTCCCGCCGAACCCACAGGCCTTTCGGCGTTATCGGACGTGCCGATTCCCCCGGCCCGGGCAGGCGACGATTCGGGACGGCGCACTTGTAATCGCCTGCCCGCCCCCCTATACCTGAGAAGAGCAAGGAGATGCGCTGTGTCCATGAAGATCTACACCAAAACCGGCGACGACGGCCAAACGATGCGGCCCGGGGGGGAGATTGTCTCCAAGGCAGACCCGTTCGCCGAAGCCGTCGGCACCGTTGATGAACTCAATGCCCAGATCGGTCTCTGCCTCGCCGCTGCGGGAACCTGCCCCGATATCGCCGAGGCCCTCGCGCCGATCCAGCCCCAACTGCTGGGAGTCGGCTCACTCATCGCCGCTGCCGGAACCGACGCCCTGCCCTACGCCGGCGTGCTCGAGCGCGACGTGGAGATGCTCGAAGAAACCATCGACCGCTTCTGGGCGAAGCTGCCCCCGCTGGAACGCTTCATCCTGCCCGGCGGCTGTGAGCTGGCGGCCAGGCTGCACGTAGCCCGCACCGTCGCCCGGCGGGCCGAGCGACGCACGGTGGGCCTCATCGACGACGGAACCCCCGTGAAGGGCACGGTGCTGAAGTACCTCAACCGCCTCAGCGACCTGCTGTTTGCCCTGGCTCGTCTGGCGAATCTCCAGGATGGCCACGGCGACCACGAATGGAACTGGGGCGGGTGAACCGCCGCTGCCACCGAGCATAAAATCGCCCATGAAAGGGCCTTGTTCACCGCAGCGACACCGTGTATGATTCGCGCCACAATCGCTCTGCATCTGCGTAAAGGAACATATCATGCGGCAGGAAACCCAGTTTTCCGTCTTTCTGATCAACAGGCCCGGCGTGCTGGCCAATGTCACCGGATCGCTCGCTGAGGCCGGCGTGAACATCCTCGCCCTGAGTCTCTCGGACTCCGGCGAGCACGGCGTGCTGCGCATTCTCACCGACGACGTGGACAAGACCCGCTCGGTCCTCAACAGCGAGCACGACCGCTGGACGGAGACCGACGTGATCGTCACCAAGCTGGAAGACCACCCCGGCGCGTTCGCCGCCAAAGCGAATCAACTCTCCGAAGGCGGCGTGAATGTCCTGTACGCCTACTGCACCGGGGGGTTCGACACGGGCGTGACCTACGCCGTGTTCAAAGTGGTGGACACCGAACGGGCCCGCGGAGTTCTCGGCGACGAGTAGGCCGACCGAATGGTGCCCCTCTCAGTCCTCGGGCTGCGCCGCGGCAGGTAAGCCGGCAGCGAACAGAGCGTTCCCAGGCGTGGAGACGCGTTCCACAGCCCCCGCCCTGCCGTGTGTGGCTACTTGATGGCCTCGGCACCGAATTCGCCGAACTCATCCAGGATCGCCAGAATTCGGCTGCCACGCTTGGCAGGGACGATCCGGTATCCCACCGCGTCCTGCAACCGCCGCGTGGTGGACGTCGAGGCGTGTGGCAGCAGGGCCGTCAGCAGGTTCGCCCCGCGGGCATCGTATTTCCTGCGGTACTCGGCGAGAATCCGCTCCCGCACGCGCCACAGCACGGGCGGTACGTCGACGGTCTGGGCTTCCACGTCGATCACGAATCGTCGCTCATCGTCCAGGAACGCGTCCAGCCGATCGGCGATGCACTCGCGGACGCCATTGGCGTCGAACGGGACGCGGGGCAACCTCGCCCGCTGCAGCGACGCCCCGGGAGCGGCAGCGACAATGCGCCAATCGTCGCGCGAGGCCAGTTCGTCGTCGATCAACGCCAGGCTCATCGATCGGCCGTCCAAGGGGAATGTCCGCGGCAACTGGCGGGACCGCCAATCGTCGGACTCGTACTCCCCGAGAATTGCCAGCATGATCGCCCAACCCGCCCGGGCGTTGTACCAGTAAGCGATCCGGTCGGCCTCGGTGGGGTACCGCTCGGGTGTCGCCGTCGGACCGGTCACCGCGAAAAGCCTCAGCTGCCGCCGCAGGTCGTCGCGGTTGTCTCTCAGCCATTCCGGGCGCATGAGGCCGTCCTCGGTCACCCCCTCGCGCAGACAGATCGCCAGGGCGTCCACCGATGCGTTGGGCTCGACGTTGGCGGTCTCCAGCGAGATGGGCTCCGGCTCGGCCGACCCGCAGCCAACCGCCAGCCACACCAGCAGCCCCAGGCACATCCACAACGCGGAATTGAAAGATCGACGAACCATACGCATGATTGTAAACGTCTGAACCGTGGAGACAATGACGGAGTGAAATCACCAACCGACCAGCCCGACCCCGCCAGGCCGACAGAACGTGCCCGAGACCGATTCCGCCGCGTTCTCCGCGTGGCCCTTTGGGTCAGCATCGCCGTGCTGGCAACAGGCGCGGTGCTGAAGTTCGTCGTCGCTCCGGCGGTGGTGCGACATCTCGTGGCCGACAACCTCCCCCGCTACTGGGACGGCCACGTCGAGATCGATCGCGTCTCGGTGGGGTTCGGCTCGGTACAGTTGGGCGGGGTCCGCCTGTACGATCGCCAGGACCGTCTCTGGTTGGCGGCGGAGTCGGTCTCGGTCTCGCCGGGTGTTCGATGGACGCTCGAGGCGGGCTTCCGCGACGCGGACATCGACGCGCTGGACCTTCGGCTGCAGTTTGTCGAAGGCCGATGCGACCCGCCCCTGCGCAATGTCGATGAGTTGGTGACCTGGCTGGAGCAGGTCACCCACATCGACCTGCTCCACGCCGACGGGACCATCACGCTGAATCGCCCCGGCGGGGCAGCGTACACCCTCGGCCCGGTCACGATGGACATTCGTCGCGCTGCCGGCGGGCATCGCCTGCATATCCACGGGCTTGATGATGACACCGGGAACGTTCTGCACCTTGACGGCTGGGCCAACTGGGGAACCACCGCATTCGACGCGAACGTCATCGTTCGCCACCGTCTCACGCCGGCCGACTCGAAGGCCCTGGTGTCGGTCTTCCATGTTGGCGGCGTCGATGAGGGGGCCGTCACGCTGCAGGCCGACCTGACGCTGAAGGGCCGATGGACGCTTCCCCACACCTGGAGACCGACCGGGACCGCCTCGCTGAGTGAGGGGCACCTCGTCGTCGGGGGAGTGGCGATTCTGAACGGCCTGGCCGGGCAGTTCGTCGTCGCCGGCGACGCCAACACCGTCACCGCCAGCGCCGAACGTCTCACCGCCCGCCTGGCCGGCGGGGAGTTCCGCGCGAAAGGTTCGCTCACGTCCAGACCCACCGCCTCGCCACAGACCCACCTGCCGACCACGCAACTGAGCTATCGGGGCAGCGTCGCGATCGAGGGGGCGAACATCGCGCCCATCGCCCGCGCGGTGGCCGGTGCGATGGGTCATCGGCGATCCATGCGCGACGTCGGCCGACTCGGCAAGCTGCAACTGCGATACGACGTGAAGGGCGAGGGGCTTGCGCTGGCGGACCTGCAGGGGCGCGGGGTGCTGCGCCTGGACCAGGTGGACCTCACCGCCTTGCCGGCAGGCCCGGCTTTGGTGAAGGGGTTCCACGGCAGCATACCCCGCGCGATGGCGATGGCGGACCTCGAAGCGGCGATGGACTCCAACGGCCCGCGCGTGACACTGCGTGAGGCCCGTCTGGCCGGGCCACTGCTGGCGATCGAAATCGAGCCCGGCGGGAGGTTGAACCTGCAGGAAGGCACGGTAGATCTCTACGCGGTGGGTGTTCCGCTGGCGCGGCTACAGAGCGGGCTGATCCGCCTGCCGCTGCTGGAGATTCTCGGCTTCCTGCAGCAGTCGCTGACGCGCGTCCACGTCGAGGGCAACTGGAGCGAGGAGGCAGCCATCCGCGTGACCGTCGCCCCCGGACCCTCCAGCCGACTGGGTCGACAGACCCGTGGGTTCTTCCTGAAGGCAGCCCGGGAAGGCGGCAAGCTGCCCGGGCACCTGATCGACCGGTTCCGCACGATGTTCACCACGCTGGATCTGTTCCAGCCGAACTGATCGATTACAAACCGGCCGGAGTTCCCTGACCTGTAAATTCGCTCGGATTCGCGTTCGGACAGCCCCTTACTTCCTCAACGATCAGTTGGGCAATTCGCATTCCGGGTCGTAGAACGAATTCGGTCGGACCCAGGTTGATCATTTCAAGAGTCAACGTTCCCTCAAACCCGGGATGGACCGTTGGTGCCGTGAAATGGATCAGCACACCGAAACGTGCTCGGCTGCTCTTTCCTTCTATGCGTGCCGCCAAGCAGGTGCTTGTTCCCTCGATGATAGGCAACTCCACCCGCTCCTGTGTGGCAGCAAGGATGAAGCAATGGGGCTTGAGGACATAGGGTTGCTCTTCAGTGATTTCCAGCGTTCTGGAGTGATCGCTGATCGTCTGGGCGATGCTGCCGGGTTGGGTAACGTCCACAATGAACTGACCAGGTTCTGGTACCGAGATGGACCTCCCCAACGTCAGGTCCACCGAGTGTGTGTCAAACGGACAGTTCGGGTTATCCAGTGTTGGTTTTCTTGGATATGGCTGTGGCTCGATTACAAGACGACCTTCGTCCAGGGCCGACCAGTATTTCCACATTGGACAGGATCATCGGTACGTGCATCCCCTTTCTTGTCAGGCGTCCTCTGAATCCAGTTGGTCTTTGCTCACCGTGACGGTCGCTCCGTTCTCCAGAGTTTGTGCAGGCAGACGAACCAACGCCCTCTCGTCGTCACTCTCCAGAACACTCACCCGCACTCTCGCAGGCCCCGCCTCCCCGGACGCGTCGGGCTTGACGAACTCCTTGGGAGCAAATAGCGAGAACATCTCTCCGGAAGCGGTATTTCCCTTCACGGAGAACTCATCGGGAAACTGCCCCCTATCGGCACTACACATGAGATACGCGTCCATTTCATTTCTCCTGAATCAAGTGCCGCTATCGGGGTTCTCGGGGAATGCCCACACATGCTGCACGCATTGAATCGAACAATCTATCCGCAATCAAGAGGATAATATGTTTGGGGCATGTTAGCAACAAGACTGTGTTCTTTTCTTGTCATCCCCATCGTAGCCGAGTGCAAGCACGAGGTCCGAATATCCCTCTGCGCAGAGACGGTTGAGCTCATGATGCATGCGCACGCTCACGAGCGATCGGCCGACCGAGTCCATCGAGGCGATGGCCTGGTCGATGCGACTTCGCAGGATCTCCGCGGTCTGCTGGGGGTCTTTGTTGGCGGCGTGGGCTGTTTGGAAATCGGACCGCAGCCCGTCGCGGTCCAGGTGAAACGCCACGCGCAGCGCCCGCAGTTCCGGGGCGCTGTGGTCTTCGCCCAACCCGGGTCGGCGGGCGAGGATGAATTCCATGAACTCTCCGTGCAGGCGGGTCATCCGTTCGACCCATTGCATCGCCCAGGGGGGCGGTTCCAGCTCGCGATCGAACCGGGCGAGGTCGACCAGCGAGTCGGCGTCCAACTCTCCCAGGCAGAACTGCGGGTCGTACCGCAGACGCAGCTGGGTGGCGCGTTGCAGGCTTCCGCGCAGCATGTGGTTGAGCATCCGCCGGGCGGATTCCTCGTCCGGTCCGAATACACCGCGGATCACTTTTCGCCGCTCGACGAGCACCTGCTCTCGGCCGTCCTCGAATTCCTCCAGCCAGGGCTGATCTTCCTCGCCCGGCCAGAGGAGGACCTGGGCATTGAACCAATCCGAGTCGTACTCGCTGTTGAGCTTGCGCACCGCGCCGGCCACTCGTGTGGCAAGGCTGCGAGTGATGAACCCGAACCAGAACTGCTGGGCAACGCGCCCCGGGGCCGACCGTGCTCGCGACCAGAACGATCGCATCCCACACGCCTGCTGGGCATCCTGCAGGGCGCGGTCGCCCTCGAACTGCTCCATGAGCTTCTCGTCGCTGCAATCGAGATACGCCCCGTCGCGCCAATCTTCCAGGAAACGCAGGTCGATTCCGATCATCTGCATCTGCCGGGTCTGGGGCATCGGCTCAGAGAGGGCGTCGCGGGCCCGCTGAATGAACTGCTCGCGAGCCCGGCGCATGGTTCGCTCGAGCGGCTCGTCGTGCTGCCGCTTGCAGCCGGCGTAGACGGATCGGCCGGCCTGGAGGCGGAGGCGGCACTCGTAAGAGAAGACCCGCTCCCACAGGTGGGCGAGGTGCTCGTCGACCTGCGATTTGCGGTAGTCTTCCATCAGGTTCATCCCGCTGGCCTGGGCAACCGTCAGCAGTCGAGATGAGATGATCGACGGGATCAGCTTCAGCGCCAGCCCCACGCCCAGGGTCATCGCCCCCATCAGCAGAGGCAGCACCACCGCCTGCTTGACGGTGAAGCCATAGAGCCCGAATAAGTTCGCCGCCAGACCCAGGATACTGATGCCCACCGTCAGAAGCGTGTAGCGCAGGCTGCGACGGTAAATGAGATTGCCCACCTGGTAGATCACATCCAGCGGCGCGATCAGTCGCCCGATGTCGCGAAGGTTCAACTTCGGATGCCGTCTGCGTTTACGCATGCTACCCCCGCGATGTTGTCTGGTCGGTGTGGTCGCTCTTGGTGATCTCCCGCAGCACGACGGTGGCGTAGCTGCCCGGAGGTGCGTCGAAAGTCAATTCCAGGTAAATCCGACCGCGATCGTCGAATGCTTCGATGGTCGGCTCGCCGAGGGGAAACCGCAGCGCGCGGCGGGTTCCCTTCACCCGCAGCCGACCCGCGAGGCCGAAATCCTCCAGCGTGAGTCCCTCCGCCTCGATGGCGGCGCGCTCGATCCGTCCTGCTTCGCCCCCCGCCAGGCGCCCCCGCGTGCCCGGGATGGGTCCGGTGGGGCTGATCTGCCAGGCGGCGGCTCGGGAGAGATCGGTGTCGAGGTCTTCCACCTCGAACACGCCGCCGGAATCGGTCTTTTTCGCCAGGTCGCCCGGGCGGACGGTGTCGATCTCGTCGATGCGATGGGCGAGCACGCGATTGAACACCGCGCTCTGGGCAGCCGACACGAACAGCCGACGCATACGCTTATCCACCGTTCGGACAGCCGCGGCGGGCCCTCGTTTCCGCAGGGCGCTCAGCGCTCGCCGGGGGGCGGCCGACTCCCTCGGCCAATGCTTCAGCGCCCCGTCGAGGTCCTCCTCGTCGAACGCTGCCCGGGCGGCCTTGACCTCCGGCGGGTCGGCGTCCATCGGTCGGCCCAAATAGACGCTGCAGAACTCACGGGCATCGTCGCGCAGCAGGGCCTTTCCCAGCTCGGCCGTGTCGCCGCGCAGGCCGAAGCGCTGTCGTCCGAAGTAGTTCGGAACGCCGCGGGCCTGGAGGACATCGAGAATCGCTTGCGCCCGCTCGATCGCGTCGGGGTCGACCTCACGGATGCGAACACGGAACCGATTGGCGGCCAGGTGCCCCCGTCGGAGCTTGTTGGTGTGGCGGGTGACGTCGCGGATTTCGATCTGTCCATCGCGGAAATCCGAGAGCTTCGCGGGGTCCATGTGCTCCACGCTCATCCACTGGGAGGTCACGGCCTGGGCGTCCTTAAGTCCGGCGTAGCCGACGTCGTTGGGGTTGACCTCCAGGAACCGCGCGATGCGCGCCACGGCTGCGGGGGTCGGGAGCCCTCGCTTCAGCAGGCGGAAGTAGACGTGCGTGCCCTCGCCGCAGGCATCGTACAGCGGCAGCTCGTCCACGCGGAAGTCGTCCGTGTCGGCTTTGATCACTCCGCCAACGCCGGGCAACTCGCCGGTGAGATAGGGTCGGACTCTCTCGCTCATAGGCACCATGATAGAGGAAGCAGCCCCCCAGAACGACCCCTGAGCAACTCCCACGACGACGCCGTCGCAGCGGGCCCTGTGTTTCATCGCCCTTCCCGCTGCTCCCAGAGGCGGACGGCTTCGGGCTTGCGGGTGTAGTGCGGCAGCAGACGGTGGTACTCGGTGAACTCACCGGCTCGGGCCATTCGTCGCCCCACCGCCCAGACGCCGGCCGGCGTGGGCAGCCAGAGCGACTCGTCGGCCAGTGTTGCGTGCGGGCTGGGAAGCTCGTGATACCCCAACCCCTCGCCGATCAGCAGCGTGGGCTGATCGAGTGATTCGAGGAACCCGCTCTCGCTCATCACGCGCGACGGACCTTCCTGCACGGGCGGCTGATCCGTCTCCCGGCGCGTGAAGAGGGTCACGTAGATGCGGTCGTCTTTGGCGTCGTGGATGTGTGCCAGGCGCACCCAGTCCAGCGGGCGGGCGTTCCGGGCGACGGCAGCGGGCGTGGGCACGCCTACACAGCGAAGCCCCGGCCGGGCCTGGGCAAAGGTGCGGGCGACAGTGACGCCCACGCGAATGCCCGTGAAACTCCCCGGACCCAGCGAGACGTACAGTTCATCGACCCCGCCCGGACGAAGGGACCGCGCGCCGAGCAGATCGTCCAGCTTGCCGATCAACAGCGTCGCGTGCCGGCGTCGCGCGTCGAAGGCGAGTGTCTCGACCAGTTCGTCGCCGGCGCCCAGGGCAACTCCGCCTTCGCGGCAGGTGGTTTCGATGGCGATGGAAATCGGGGAATCCATGGCCGGTGATTGTAGCGGATCGAGCGATCTGCGAACAGCCGCAAGCGAAGAAGCCACGAGCAACACACGACAACCGACCAGGGCTGCGGTGGGGAACTGGACGAAGCCGAGCCCCAAAGCATTTGACAGGTCGCGCCCGGCCCGGCTAGC
>CAZYIH010000028.1:0-23053 GCA_964646915.1 uncultured Planctomycetaceae bacterium
CAACCCCTTTTTCCTGTTCATCCTTCCCCTGCTCTGTGCGGCCTAGCGTAAGTGGGCCCGGAGGGATTCGAACCCCCGACCAAGGCATTATGAGTGCCCTGCTCTAACCGCTGAGCTACAGGCCCGCGGGACCGCCGCGGACGGCGATTCCGACGCGAACCATACCCGATTCGCCCGGCGGCGACAAGACGCTGTGTGTTGCTTCCCGGACTCCACGCACTTCGGCGCGGATGAATGCGATCCATTCACGCAGCGGCCAGCGGAGCTCAAATCGCCGGGGGCGTTTGTGTTTCGGCGCCACCAGCGATATACAGGACCGGACACCCCGAGGCCGAAGCCGATTGCGAGGACGCCATGAGCGACGCCATTATGAAGAACCCTTGGCTGTGGCTGGACAACCACGACCTGGAGACCGAGCTGCAACAGCTGCAGGAGGAGGGCAAGGACATCCCAACGTCCCTGCGGCGGCGGTTTCGGCGGATGATCCGCATGGACGCCGATGACCTGACGACGCCCGGCCGACAGGGCAAGGCCCGCGATCTGCTCCACGAGGGCGAGCTGCTGCCCCTGCGGGCCGACTACGAGTTCATCGAACCGTCGGACCTGTCGGGCATCCGTACGCTTCGTCCGCGCGGGCCCCGCTCGTTCAAGAACGTCCCCCCGTTGGCCGAGCTGCAGGACCGCCTCAATGGCGCATGGCTGGGACGTTGCATCGGCTGTTTTCTCGGCAAGGCGGCCGAGGGCGTCAAAGCCGACCGTTTCTGGCCGTTTCTCAAGGCGACGAAGCAGTGGCCCGTGCGCGATTACATCCGGTTCGGTCGACGCGGCAAGGTAGCGGAGGAATTCCCGGACCTGGTCGCCCGCGACTGGTGCGACAGGGTCCATTACATGCCCGTCGACGATGACACCAATTACACGCTTACCGGACACCTGATCGTCCAGAAGCACGGAGCCGACTTCACCCCGCGCGACGTTGGGCAGTTCTGGCTGGCGAACATCCCGCTGCTGAGCACCTGCACCGCCGAGCGCGTCGCCTACCGGAACCTCGCGAACACTCTCCTGCCGCCGCGGTCGGCCATCGAGGGCAACCCGTACCGCGAGTGGATCGGCGCGCAGATCCGCGCCGACGCCTTCGGCTACGTGAACATGGGCAATCCTCAGCGGGCGGCTGAGTGGGCCTTCCGCGACGCGAGCATCTCGCACGTGAAGAACGGAATCTACGGCGAGATGCTGATGGCGGCCCTGATCGCCGCAGCCCCCTGCCAGGACGAGCCCCGCAAGCTGCTGGCTGTCGGACTCAGCGAGATTCCCGAAAGCTCGCGCCTCCACGCCGACATTATGGAGGTTGCCGCCTGGTACAACGAGGGGCTCACCCACGACCAGGCCGTCGAGCGGATCCACGAGCGATGGGACGACCGCAACGCCCATCACTGGTGCCACACCAATTCCAACGCGATGATCTGCGCAGCGGCCCTTCTGTGGGGCGAGGGAGAGTTCGGACCGAGTGTCGGGATGGCCGTCCAGGCGGCGTTCGATACCGACTGCAACGGCGCGACGGTGGGATCCATCGTCGGCATGATGCGCGGGGCCAGCGGAATTCCCGCGCGATGGACGGATCGGCTCAACAACACGCTTCGCACCAGCCTTCGGGGCTACGACGAGGTCCGCATCACGGACCTGGCGGCTGAGACGTTCCAACTGTATCGGAATCTCTGAAATTCGTCGGGCGGCTGCTTCCTTATATACATCGCCGGCGGCCGGAAAATTGTCGGCCATGTATTCAATCTCAAGCGAAACCCCCGGTTCCTGATCCGGTTCTACAGGGGAGACTTCGCAGAAGATCTCGCTCCCTGCGTGTTTTGTGAGTCAGGAAGATTCGCCATGAAACGATCACAACTGCTTACAGGCCTGTTGGTTGTCCTGCTGGTGGCGCTGGCCGCCAAGGCCGGTCGCAACTGGAAGGACCACGAGGTGGCTCTCTCCAGCGACGAGCGGAAGAAGCTGGACACCTTCGAAGGCGTGCTCATCGACAAGGCTGACAAGCTATACGGCAAGGGTGACTATCGCACCGCGCTGCCGCTGTACAAGCGGTTCCTGATGGAGTATCCGCGCTCCAAGATCGTCGCCTACGCGGTGTTGCGCAAGGCCCGTTGTCTGCACAAGGACGGCAAGCGGTTCAAGGCGATCAAGGAGTACAACGAGGTCCTGGACTACTTCCCCAACCACATCAAATACGCCTCGGCGGCGCTGTTCTTCCAGGGCCTGGCCCACTGGGAGAACGGCCACAAGAAGGACGCCATGAAGTGCTGGGCGGAGATGGCCCGCGACAAGGACTATCGAACGCATGTGCTTGCAGCCACGGCGATTAACCGCCTGGCCGACCATCTGGCCGAGACCAATGAGGTCTCCAAGGCGATTCCCTACTACAAGCAGGTGGCGATCGATTTCCGCCGGAGCAACTCCTCGGCTGCCGACCACGCCATAGACGAGGTGGCAAAGTATTACATCGCCACCAATCCCAACGAGGAGTCGTTGCGGGAGTTCTACGAAAAGGTCAAGACTTTCCACGGCCGACCGAGGAACATCGACGGCGAGACGATCAAGAACGAGGACTACTGGAAGATGATCCGCCAGCGCGTCGAGCGGTTCGGCAAGTACTGGGACGAGAACGACACGGACCGGCGCGAGCGGTTCTACCGCTACTGGGCTCAGCAGATGGAGGGTAAGTTCCCTTCAGACGACGAGTTCCAGATCGACCTGGCCAACTACCACTACCAACACGAGAAGGACCGCAAGAAGTGGTTTGATCGCCTGGACAGCCAGTACGCCAACCATCAGGAGAAGGGCGCCTGGGGGCGAACGGTCCGCTGGATCCGCCTGTACGCCGACCACGAGACCAAGGTCAACGAGTACTACCGGAAGCTGGACCTGACCAAAATGACCAACGGTCAGTTGATCACGCTGATGAAGGTGCTTTACGAAGACGTCGGCGAGCAGGACATGGCAGCCAACGTGTTCGAGAAAATCCTGCTGGGCAAGCTCACCGACGAGCAGAAGACCGACCTGGCCGGCTATATGGCCCGCAAGGACATCAAGATCACCGAGGCGATCTGCCAGAGCTTCAAGGACAAGGACCTCGGGCAGATGGTGCTGCTCCGCGGCTACAAATCGGCCCGCGAGTATGAAAAGGGCATCAAGTTGGGCAAGGAAGTCGCGAACATTCCCGACTATTCCCGCGAGGCGCTGTGGATCACCGGCGAGATGTACGAGTCCACCAAGAAATACAAGGACGCCATCCGCTGCTATCGCCAGGCCGACGACCCGCCGGACACCCTCTGGGCGATCGCCAATTGCTACGAGAAGGCCGGCGAGCCCAACTCGGCCATCGCCCAGCTCAAGGAGATCGAGGCGTTTTTCAAGAAGGTCTCGCCGCGCGCTGCTTTGGCGATTGCCCACGTGCATGGGCGAAGTGGCGGAAAGAAGCGATCCAACACGTCGTACGTCGCCGCTTTGAGGGCGGTACTCAAGAAATATCCGAAGAGTTCGGAGTCCAGCGACGCTCACAATGAGCTGGAACGAATGAACGTTAAGACAGGGGGCGGAGTGGATGTGGAATAACGCCATGAAAAAGACACGATGGATTCCATTGGCTGCGGCTGTGGTGGTGCTCGCTTTGTCGATCGCCTACGCTGCCCGCGAGGCAAAAACCCGCGGTCCCGAGATGAGCGAAGACGAACGCATCGCTCGCATGCGGTACGACAAGGCGACTGAACTGCTGGCGATCCGCGAGTACGATCGCGGCGTGAAGATGCTCGAAAGCGTCGTCAAGCAGTTCCCCGACACGCAGGTGCGCAACAAGGCGTATCTGGCGTTGGGAAAGCACTTCGCCGAGCGTCACCAGTACCCCAAAGCCGTCGACTACTTCCGCCCGTTGTGGCGGCTGAAGAAGACCGGCGAGAAGCTCGACTCCGAGATGCGAGAGGTGTATCTCGAAGCGATGTATCTCACGGGCGTCAGCTACTTTAACATTCGTCAGTACTCCGCGGCCTTCCCGGTGCTCCGCAAGATCACAAGCGGATACCCCAACACGGTGTGGGCGAATCAGGCGTATTACTACATCGGGCTGTGTCACTTCTCCCAGAGCAACTGGAGCAAGGCGATTCGAGCCCTTTCGCTGGTGGGCACGTTTGTGGATCCCGACAGCCCGACGACGAAGTACGTCGAAGCGGGCCATCGCTTCTACGTGAAGATCGCCGATGCCGACCTGCCGATCCTGCATCGTATGGGCGAAGAGACCACGATCACCATCGAGACCTCCCGGGGCGATAAGGAAACGGTAAAGATCAGCCCGCTTTCGCTGGATCGGGCGATGTTCATCGGCTGGGTGCCCACGGAGATCGGCCAGGCCGTCAAAGGCGACGGCAAGCTGCAGGTCATCGGCGGCGACGAGATCACCGCCACCTACCTGGACAACAACACCCGCTCGGGGCAGAAGGACGTACCCCGCGTAAAGAAGACCACGGTGGTCTCCACCGGCGCGGTGAACTTCACCATGGGCACGTTCGAGTCCGGCGTGGACGCCGCGTTCCTCGGTCAGCCGTTGTTCATTCGGCTGCGGGATGCGGACCTGGACACCGACGCCAAGCGACAGAAGACCTTCGTGAAGCTCATCAGCCGATACCGCATCACCGAGGACGCCATCCGCGAGGGGGACGTCACCGAAGACCTCGAATACCGCAAAGAAGATCAGTACAAAATCCGCGACGAGGTCATGGTCGAGCTGGCCGAACTCGGCGAGGGCGAGACGGTGCACACCGGCGTGTTCGGCGGCAAGGTTACCATTGCACCGGTGACAAAGGACGAGGTGGTGGACCGCTCCGACGACGTGCTGAGCTGCCAGCTTAACGACGAGGTCATCGTCTCCTATGAAGACCGCCTGCACATCGGCGGCGAGGCCCCGCGCATCGCGACCGCGAAGACCACCGTCATCGACTCGATGGGCGGCGAGCCGCGGGCGATGCAGTCGATGGTGGCAGACCCGGTCCTGCGGGCCAAGAAGAACGCCGTCGAGGCGACGGCCTACCTCGAATTGGCGCGTATCTTCAAGGCGATGGGCCTGATGGACGGCGCGAAGACCAAGTCCAACGAGGGCCTGGCCCGCGTGGAAGAGATCATCCGCATCCAGGCGCCGATCCCCGCTTCGCTGAAAGAGGAAGCCTTCAAGCTCAAGTGGGAACTGCACGTCGCCCAGGACGATTACCCCGCCGCGATCGCCACCTGCCAGTTGTTCAGCCAGCTCTACCCCGACTCGCCGTTCGTGGACTCGGCGCTGATGGGCATCGGCCAGGCGAAGATGGAGAGCAAGGACTACGGCGAAGCGATCAAGGTCTTCGAGCAGATCCTGCAGTTGGAGCAGTCGCAGGTCAAGGCCGAGGCGCAGTACAACATCGCCCAATGCCTTGAAACCAGCCAGGGCGAGAACGCCGAGCCCGCCATCCGGGCCTATCGCGATTGTGCGAAACGCTACCCCGACAGCGAGTTTGCCGGCAAGTCGCTGGCGAAGCTGGTGGATTACTACATCACCACCAAGGACTACAAGCAGGCCGACGACATGCTGGACCAGATCTTCCAGGACTATCCCGACGCGCAGTTCCTGGACCAGATGCTGATGAAATGGACCGTGGTCGCCTTCCGCAACGGCAACTATCCCAAGGCCAAAGAGAAGTGCTCGCAACTGGTGTTTGAGTATCCCACCAGTAAGTACGCCCCGACCGCCAAGAAGTGGCTCGAAACGATCAACGAATACCTGAAGGGTCAGGAATAGTCATGAAGAAGTTCATCACGCTGACGATTATCGCCGCGCTGAGCGCCACCGTCGCCTTCGGCGCCCCCAACGAGAACGACAAGAAGCAGGAGCAGTTCACCGCCCTGCTCAAGAAGGTGCAGACCAGCCCCGCCGAAACCAGCGAGAAGGAGATCCACTCGCTGCTGGAGATGGGTCGATCCCTGGGACGATCGTACACGACGTCGCTGGCGTTGCGCGGGTACTTCACGCGGAACTTCCAGCCGTCCCCGACGCTGCTGCGGGAGGCCGCCGAAATCGCCGCCCTGTCGGCCGACTTCCGAACCGCCGCGGCGCGATACAAAGCCTATCTCTCCAGGGCAGGCAAAGACGGCGGGGTTAACGGCGACAACAAGGAGGTCGTCTCCCGGTCGGCCGCCAGGCTGTATTACATTCTGGTGGACTTCCTCGACTCCGAGGACGATGCCTACCAGTTCATCGCCCAGAACGGCACGCGATTCCGCTCCACCGAAGCCGCCCGCAAGTTCGACCTGTGGTTCCTCAGCACCGCCCGACGCAGAGAGGACTGGCCCGCCATGGCCAACTACCTCGTGGACGTGCTGGAAGACCGCATGCCCATCGAAAAGGAACGCCTGCACTACTGGTCGCTCCTGGACGAGCTTGCCGATGAACTCACCAAGGCCAACAAGGAACACTTCAACGCCCTCTCCGCCGCCCGGAAGATGAGCAAGCTCATCCGCGACAGCAAGGTCCGCTCGGCCCGCTGGAAGCTGATCGCCGAGAACCTCGCCTTCCACGCCGCCTCGGCCGGCAAGGAAGAACAACTGCTCGACCGGCAGTTCGGCTCGGTCACCGCCACAGCACGGGACTACCTCAAGGATGCCCCCTCGGCGGAGACGCTCAAGGACATCTGCCGGATCTTCGCGGGCGGAGCCGACCAGTTCAAGAATGACAACTGGAAGCGTCAGGAAACGCTCAAGGAAGCCTTCTTCGTTCAGGCCTTCTCGCGGCTGAGTGACGCCGACAAGCTGGACATTGCCCAGTGGTATCACGCCGACCATCTCGCCTCGGCCCAGCAGTGGACCAAGCTGGTGATGGACAACGCCAAGGTCTTTAAGGGCAAGTCCCTGTGGCGAATTCCCCTGCAGACGAAGCTCGATGATCTCGGCGAGTATCGCAAGCTCGGCGACATTCTGAGCGATACCTACTCGCGCGATGCCGCCACCATCAAGGCGATCGCTGTCGGCGGGAAGGACTGGAAGAAGGTCGTCGACCATTACATGACGCGCGAGACGTGGGCATTCGGCCACAACGACATTCGCTATGGCGTCGAGAAGGACCTGATCCCCGCCCTGCAGAACCTGCTGGACGAGGACAAAGACGACGACAAGACGCCCCTGCCCGAGGGCGAGGTATGGGTCTATCTGGGTCTGAAGCACCTGGCGACCTCGCCGGCAGCATATTACGACGAAGACGCCGCCAAGGAGTATTTCAAGCACGTCTGGAAGTACTCCGGAAAGGACGAGAACGACAAGTCGCAGGTCGCCAAGCACATCAAGGCCTTGGCGTGGGTTCCCTGGTCGGAGCGTGATCGCAAGGAGGTCTACAACCAGATCAGCCGCGATTACAGCGGCTGGGCCAGTTGGGTTCGTCGGGAATACGGACGCGGCAAGAACAAGGAAAAGATGCCCGATTCGACCCGCAAGCTGCTCAACGAACTGGACACGCTGCTGCGGGATGTCAAATCGATCAAAGGCGGCGACCCGGACCAGGCGCCCAATGAACTGTGCAAGCAGTTCACGCTGCTGATCCAGGCGGACAACGACCGCGACCGCCCGGCCTACGTCAAGGCCGGCCAGGCCGCCTATAAGCAGATCAAGGACTACCGCCAGGTTCCGATGGGGCGATTGGCGCTCCGCACGCTGCTGGCCACTCGCCGAAACTTCTCCACCATCGACCTGCAGACCCACGTGTTGAAGGACATGTTCGACCGATACGACCGCTCCGAACATGCCGGCACGCTGGAGTATCTCGTCGATTACGTCATCGACGATCAGTACCGCTGGCGGTGGAACAACATCGACAGCAAGCAGAAGGACGAGGCCAATCGCATCGCGGGCGTCCTCGATGCCGCCCTGCTGAAGCTCGCCTCGAAGGGCGAGTTCTGGGGAGAACTCTTCGGGCAGTTCCGCATGCTCCGCAACGGCCGAGGCTGGGACGACCGCGAGAGCGGAACCGAGCTGATGGCCACCCTCATCGAGAAGCAACTGCTCTCCAAGGCCGGCTACGACGGGTTCGAGTCCGTCCGCAGCCCGGTGGTGGGCGAGATGTGGCTGGTGAGCCGCGAGTTCCCCAAGCTCGCCAAGAAGTACTCCCCCGAGTCGTGGTTCGACTCCCGTTACATCGCCGAGGCCAAGGAACTGGGGTTCTACGACTACGCGTACTGGCAGTACGGCACGGACAAGGACGAGAAAGTCATTCGTGCCGCCGCCGAGGAGTTCAAGGGCCACAAGACCATGCCCCTGGGCTTTGAGGACAATCGCAAGCGGCTGTATCCCCGCGACGAGTATTACGACTGGTGCCGTCGCCTGGCAAATGACAAGAAGATCGGCCCCGAGTTCACCGACAAGCTCACCGACCACTACGGCAAGGGTCGCTGGGACATCTACGCGATGGGCTGGGCGTATTTCCAGCAGGCCAAGGACATCACCACCGACGCCGGACGCAAGGAGTTCTTCGAGCGTCTCAAGGCGGTGACGGCCCGGCTGCAAGCGGCTCCCTCTCGCCCGTACGCCCCGTACATGGGGCAGTTGGAGAAGATCGACAACGGCACGAAGCTCAGCAAGGACGAGGTGGACGTGCTGCTCGGGATCTTCCCCAACGCCACTCCGAGCTACTGGTCGAAAGGCTGGTACTACGCCACCACGGGGCGTCTGCTGCACGACGCGATGATCGCCCAGGACCGTCGGACCGAGCTGTATCGCGTGCTTCCGCACCTCTGGAAGATCGGCCGCGACGTGAACGAAGACGATTACATGCGTCATCTCGCCGATCAGGCCCGGACGTTCATTTCCAACGAACGATACGACCTGGCGCTGGTGACCAGCACGTGCGGGCTGGAGTTGGCCAAGGGTCGCATGCCCGAAGACGCCCGTTCCACGCTGGTGGCGGTGCGTTCGTCGGCCGTCGCGAAGATCGGGGCGGTGATTCCCGTCGACCGTTCGGACCCGCGGTATCCGCTGTTTCTCTCGCAGGCCTCGTTCCTGGTGGGCAAGGAGCAGACCGCCTGGGAGACATACCTGAAGAATGAAGACCGCCTGCTGCGGTCGTTCAAGGACCTGGATCCGCAGTTCTGCTTCTGGCTGATCGAGAAGAACATCGAGGCGCGCCGCTACCAGGCCGCCGAGACGCTCGCCGAGGCGATGATCCAGTGGTTCGACTCGGCCACGTCGAGCTTCGAGCCGGAGATCCGCGCCGCCCTGCAGAACGCCTACGCCAACATCTCCTTCGCCAAGGGCGAATTCCCCAAGGCCCGCGCCAGCTACAATGCCGTGGCGATGGCCCGGGAGTTCGAGGGCACCCAGGCCCAGATGCAGGCGATGCTCCGCGTGGCCGAGGTCGACCGGCAGACACGTCAGTACGACCAGGCCCTGAAGGTGCTCGAGAAGCTCGCCCTCCGCAAGGACAAATGGCTGCGGACCGAGGCACAGTACCAACTGGCCCTGGTGAAGTTCGACCAGGGCGAGCACGCCGACGCCAAGGAAGCCCTGGACAAGGTCTTCTCGCTGGCGCCCGGCCACCCCGAGGCACGCATTCTCGAAGGACGCATCAACCTCAAGCTCAAGAAGCTCGAAGACCCCACCGACCTGCAGATCGGAAGCCTGACGGCCAAGCGGTACCTGGTTCCGGGGATGCCCCTGAAGGTCACCCTGGAAGACCGCAACCTTTCGGTCGTCGGCAAGAGCACCAACATCGAGATCGTCGCATGGACCAAGAGCGGCGACCGCGAGATGTTCCTGCTGACGCCGTTCGGCGACTCGAAAACGAAGTTCCGTGGACAGGTCGCCACCGCCCTGGAGAAGACCACCAAGGGCGACCACGTCCTGCAGGTTCTGGGCGGCGACGTGGTGCGGTACGACTTCTCCGAGAAGTTCAAGAAGGCCAATAAGATCACCCGCCAGATGACCCACGCCCTTCGCGTGGTCACCGACGCCGAGCTGTACGCCTCCTCCGGTGAGATTCTCACCAAGGAGCAGCGCGAGCAGAAGGCCGTCGAAAACATGATCCGCAAGCGCATCAACGTCACCGCGGAACAGAAAGAGCAGGTCGCCCTCTCCACGGTGCGGTCGAACAGCCAGGTCAAGCCCGGCAATGAGATCAACATCCGCGTGGTCGACCCCGATCGCAGCGTGACGGCGGGCAAGGACGAAATCCGCGTCCGCGTCACCGCCGCCAGTGGCGATACCGTCAGCGACTTCGTGCTCACCGAGACCGACACCCACTCGGGTGTCTTCGAGGGTGGCGTGCCCACCGCCAGCGGTCAGCCGATCGCGATGGCCTCGGACACGCAGGAAGGCAAGTACGCCAACTTCGCCATCTCGAAGAAGGATTACGGCCCGTGGGTCGCCCAGCCGAACAACCAGCGACCCAAGACCTTCAGCGTGGACCTCAACGACAACGTCAAGCTCAACAAGATGGCCGTCACCGCCGGCGTGCCAGGCCGACGCATCAAGAAGTTCCTGCTGCAGACCTCGCTCAACGGGAAACGGTTCACCACGATCGGGGCCTGGCCGAGCAAGTTCGAGCAGTGGGATGGCTCGCCGAAGGTCCGTGCGGTCCGCGTGGAAGACCCGCGCAATGTGTCGACGCGCCTGGACGAGCTGAACGAGTACATCGAATGGGGCCACCTGGCCAAGGACCAGCCCGCCGCGGAGGGCAGCATCGCGCTGCCGAAGGTTTCGTGGGGCTGGAACATCGCCGATGGTCTCGGCAGTAAGATCAACCTGCATCACAAGGACGATGATCGCTACTACGTGGCGAAGATCTCGGCGGCGTTCTATCAGCCTCGCCGGCAGATCCGCACGTTCCGCCTGGATCACAAGGGTAAGACCGAGGGCATCCGCTACATCCTCGTGCTGGACGGCGAAGCCAGCGAGTCCCGCCGAGGTCGACGCGGCCAGCCCAGCTCCTTCCCCGAGGTCCAGAGGAAGATCGCCAAGGGCGTCCACCGGATCGACATCTACGTGATCGCCTCGGACAACACCAAGCCCGAGTTCGAGCTGATGTGCGACACGGAAGAGGCGCCGTTCATGGCCCCCTGCCCTGCCGAAATGTTCGACCCGGCGAAGAACGAGCTGATCGCCGATGGTGTGAAAGTGCCGGCTGCGACGATCACCGCCGACAAGGACAACGAGACGTTTGAGATGTCCTTCGTCAAACCCTCCATCGACCTGCCCTCCGGCACGCAGGCCCGCGTGGTTCGCCTGGTGATGCTGGACTTCGAAACCGACGCCCCGGCGATCAACAAGATCACCCTCACCGACGCCGCCGGCGACACGGTGCTGCCCACCAAGGACGACTTCCTCGACCTGCGGAAGAACAAGCAGCTCGAGCTGGTCCCCGGCGACCGGATTTCGGTCACCTACGAGGACCCCAGCGTGCTCTCGCGCGGCAAGGAACTGCACGAGGCGTTCCTGACGGCCACCTACTCCAACGCGCGGATCAGCGCTTGCTTCGTGGAATACGAGCGGTCGCGTGGCGAGGCGCGTCCCCGCTACGTGCCGATGTACCGCTTCAAGCCCGGCGACGTGGTGAAGGTCTTCATCTCCGACCCGGACATGGACGTCTCGCACCAGCCCGACCGGGTGAAGTTCCGGGCCCGAACCTCGCTGGGCAAGCCCGTCGAGCTGGAGGCCCTCGAGACCGAGGCCCACTCGGGCGTGTTCCTGGGGACGGTCTTCCCGATCGAATCCGGCAAGAAGCCCGCCCGCCGCAGCGAACTGACGGTGGAAAAGGGTGACGATATCATCCTGACCTACATGGACGAGAGCAACACCGAGCCGGGCATCCCCTGGCAGCGGACCACCAGCATCGAGCAGACCTGGTTCAGCACGCCCCAGCTTCGGGTGTACGACGTAACCTCCGCCCCGCTGGACGCGCCGGCCGACCAGGCCGACGGCAAGCAGGAGCCCGCCTCGGCGGACCGCTTCGAGGAGCAGTTCCCCGCCGAACGCATCCTGCAGGCGGTACGCCCCGAAGAGGTGGACTACAACGACCCCGCCAAGGCGATCATCGGCGGACCGGTCCTGGTGGAAGTGGTCTTCCCATCGGCAGCCCAGTCGCCGGCGAGCACGATTACGCTCTACGCCCAGACCTCCACCGGACGCAAGGCGGCCAACGTGGACCCGAACATTCCGTTCGACATCCGCGTTCCGGGCACGATCGAGCTGAAGGCCACCCCGGGCAGCGTCTCGGCCGGTGAGCCTGGCCGGGGCTATCTCAGCATCGAGATCGGTCAGGGCCCGCAGCTGCTGAGCCCGCTGGAGGAAGGTCGATTCGCCTTCAATATTCCGGTCGAGCTCGGTGCCCTGCCGGAGAAGTCCTTCGCCACCCAGCGCGCCGAGGACCGCCCCAAGGGCGAGAAGCCCTCCCTGCTGGTCAACGGCGACGACGCGATCTTCGTGGGCATGAAGTACACCGACCCGAAGACCAAGACCACCCACTGGATTACCAAGAAGGTGACGCTGGAGGCGGATATCTTCTTCGACGTGATGGACCGTCGCTACCAGAAGGAAATGGACGGGCTGTACGTCGGGCAGAACATCTACTACCGCGTGATCGACCCGAAGAAGGACCTCACCGACGGCAAGGACCGCATTCAGTTGGAGATCAAGACGCAGTCCGGCCAGAGCGAGTCGCTCGAACTGATCGAGACGTTCTCGCACTCGGCGGTCTTCAAGGGTCTCAACAAGATGATCTATTCACGCGAGGCTGCCGACCCCAACGCGGACCTCTCCGGGGACGTGTTGGAGGTGGTCTACGGCGATATCGTCAACGCGACCTACCGCCGCAATGAGACCGTCAAGGGCATCACGCGGTCGGTGGAAATCTTCAAGGGTTCCGACGGTGAGGTGATTCCGTTCACCAAGCGGTTCAAGGACTCGACGATCGCGGTCCAGACGCAGTTCTACATCGCCGAGTCTTACTTCGAGCAGGCCAAGCGCCACCGCCAGCTCGGTCAGCCTGAGCTGGCTGCCGAGGAGATCGGCACGGGCAAGAAGCTTCTGGAAGACGCCATTCGCGACTATCCGGACAGCTCGGCCCGCGCACAGGCGGATTACCTGCTGGCGAACCTCGCCCTGGAGTTCGGGAACGAGGTCGCCGACGCGATCAAGCGGACCCGCAAGGCGATGGAAGAGGCCGATACGCCCACCGAGAAGAACCGCTATGCCCAGCAGATCGAGGACTACACCGACGAGCGGAAGAAGCACTACGCCGAAGCCGTCACACGGTTTGCGGACATCGTCTCGACCTATCCCAACAGCGAGTACGCCCCCAAGGCCCAGTTCAAGAAGGCCTTGACGTTCGAGCGGATGGGACAGATCGACGAAGCCTCCGAGGAGTACGTCAAGCTCTCCTACCGGTATCCGGAGAACGAGCTGGTCGCCAAGACCATCGCCCGCCTGGGCAACTACTTCATGACGAAGGGCAAGATGCTCCGCGACGAGGCGAAGAAGGAGAGCGACCCGGTCGAGATGGAGAAGCAACTGATGCAGGCCCGGAAGTTCTTCAAGACGGCCGGCCAGGTGCTCGGACGTCTCGGGGAGCGGTTCCCCGCCCACGAGATGGCGGGCAAGGCGAGCGTGCTCTCGGCCCAGTGCTACATGCACGCCAAGGAGCACGAGCTGGCCGTTCGAACCTTCCGCTCGGTCATCGACAATCCGCGTCAATACGACTCGGAACTGGTCGCCGAAGCGATGTACTGGTGCGGCGATTCGTACATGGTTCTGGAGAATTACGTCGATTCCTACCGGATGTTCAAGAAGCTCACGTGGGACCACCCAGCCACGATGTGGGCCAAATACGCCCGTGGCCGACTGACCGACGAAAAACTCTCGCGAGTCGCCACAAGTGATGCGGGCTGATCGGCGAGTTGCCGTGTTACAGTAACTGATGAGTTATTGGATCGGGCGGGCTTGGCTGACTGCGTACCGGCGCACTGCAGCGGCCGGGCTCGCCCACTTTAACGGATCCAACGCCAAAGCAGCCCCCAACGCCGGTCGACATGCTGCCGTACTCATGACACAGACACGACAGACCAACCAGCTACCCGCCCCGCTCACCAAGGCGATCGACCCGGACCGGTGGAAATCGCTGCCTCGCTGGCAGCTCCGCTACCCGGTGAGATACCTCGCCGGGCAGGCGCTCGACGGCGAGGACGTGATGATGATGACCCCCACGCGTGGGCGCATCGACACGGGGAGTTGGTTCCGCAGCGCCCGGATCTGGATGTGGGTGCTACGGGATGAGCTTTTGCTCATCGCCGCCGGCTGGGGCGGACCGAACCCCTACGTTCAACGGGTTCGATTCTCCGAGCTGACCGAGAGCGTCTACAACCACGTGACCGACGAGCTGGTCCTTGCCCCGGCGATGGCCGTGCCCGTCAAGGCCTTGGGCATGAGCCCCACCAGCGGCTACCAGGTGTTGGCGCAGATTTACGCAAACGCAGACCAACCCGCCCCCGCGGTGCGCGGCGCGGGTCATCCGCCCGCCCCCGCCGGCGGCCGGGACGATTCGACCGACTTTTAGAGGTGCTGAGCAATGATTGAACTGTTTCGGATGGGACAGGAGATGATGTACCCGCTGCTGGCGTGCAGCGTTCTGGCGCTGGCGGCGATTATCGACCGCGCGTACGCCTTCATTTCCAACTGGAAGGTGGACACCAGGGCGCTGCGATCGCGCGTGCTGGCGCTGCTGCGCGAAGGCAAACTTTCCGAGGCCGCTCACCTGTGCGCCGAAACGCCCGGGCCCGTCTCGGCCGTCCTGCTGGCGGGGCTGCAATCCTACGCCAAGCACAAGCCCCGCAACGAGCGCATCGAGTCGCTGATGGACATCATGCGCACCTCGATGGACGACTACGCCGAGCACGCCATGAGCGCGGTCCGCAAGCGTCAGGTGGTGCTGCAGACGGTGGTGCTCATCGCCCCCCTGCTGGGGATGACCGGAACGGTCACGGGCATGATCCGCGGGTTCGACCGGATCGCCGCCGCCGGGCAGATGAATGCCACCCTCGTAGCCAGCGGCATCAAGGAGGCGTTGGTCACCACCGCCACGGGGCTGATCGTGGCCGTCTTCGCAGCCGTCCCGTACATGGTGTTCCGCGCATCGTCGGACAGCGTGGACCTTGATATCGAGGAAGCCAGCTCCGAGCTGCTGGACTTCGTCGCCACGGTCGTGGAGACCGAGGACGTCGACGTCAAGCTGCCCGCCTGAGCCCTCACCGCACCCGGAGCCCCCGATGGCACGAAGGAAATCCAAACGACGATCGTCGCGGCGACGCGGCGGGGAAGACAGCGGGCTGGACGTGAACGTCACGTCCTTCGCGGACATCGCGTTCCTGCTGCTGATCTTCTTTCTGGTCGTCGCGTCCATTCAGCCGGCGCTGAAGGGCATGGACCTCGAAGCGCCCTCCGGTGAAAAGGCTGAGACCAAAGAGAAGACCGACGCAATCCAACTCAACGACGGCGAGATCTATTTCAACGAAAAGAAAGTCAGCCTCGCGCAGCTGCGCGGGCAACTGGCCGCCGCCAAGTATGAAACCAAGAAGGGACAGGGCAAGTCCGTGTCCATCGAGGTCACCGGCAAGGTGGACTACGCCCAGTTTTACCCCATTTCCGAGATGATCGACTCGGCCGGCGGAATCCCGGTCATCAGCTACGAGGAAGACGAGTAACCATGGCCCGCAGACGAGACAGACAAACGCAGAACGAACTGACCGTCTCGGTCGGTTCGATGGGCGATATCGCTTTTCTGCTGCTGATCTTCTTCGTGCTGTGCAGCAACTTCGCCAAGCAGCCCCCCATCAAAGTGGAGCTGCCCACCGGCGAGAAGCTCGCGACGATAGAACGCGTGCCGGTCTCCGTGGTGGTCGGTTCCAAGGGCGAGATCTACCTGGACGGCCAACGCGTCGTCAACGATGAAGTCCTCGAGTCGGCCCTGAACAAGCTCTTCGAGAACCTTCCGCCCAACGCCGAGAAGAAAATCCTCTTCAAGTGCGACGGCGAGGCCGACCAACGCGAGTTCCTGCCCATCCTTCGCGCCCTCTACCAGACCGGGGCGAAAGTGCTGGCCGTGGGCGAACTGAAAAAGTAGTGATCCCCGGAGCAACCCGGGCCCAAGGAGAAACCGATGGCTGAGACACAAGACGACATCCAGAAGCTGTCCCCCGACAAGCTGCTGCAGGGGTTCAACAAGACGCCCCTGCTGGTGTTCATCCTGGCGGCGCTGGGCGTGCACCTGCTCGCCTTCGGCGTGGACTACGTCACGATCCAGATGAAAGACACCCCGAGTGTCGACGCAAACGCCGTGGACGCCAACGCGTCGGCCGACGCAAACGCCGTGGACGCCAACGCCACCCCCGACGCCAATACACCCGCCAAGCCCAAAACGGGTAAGCCCACCGGCGACGAGACAGACCCGCGGACGCCCGAGTATCTCACCGAGACCCAGCCCGCGCCCAAAGAGCCGGGATTGACCCTCGACGAAACCAACTGAGCGAGTATCCATGCCGCGCTCCATCCTGGAGACAATCCGAACGCAGGGAAGAGACCGCCCGTGGGCCCGTTCGCTCATCGCCGCGATCGCCTTCCATGCCATGCTCATCTTCGGCTCGGCCTTCCTGGCCTGGTTGATGCGCGGATGTATCGAAGAGTTCAAGGTGCCCTACGGCAGCGGAACGCCGTCTGTGGTGCAGATGCGGTTCGTCCCCAAGAAGGAGAAGAAGCTCAAACGCATCCTGAACCCCAACTCGGCCATCAGCTTCGACTTCCCCGACCTCGATGAATCCAAGATCCAGGAAGAGTTCGAGGAGCAGTCGCGCGACACCTACGAAGCCGACACCGACGCCGTCCACGGAAAAATGGGCGAGGGCGGCGGCGACGAAGGCGGTTGGCCGGACGGCATGAAGGACGGAAAGGTCCGCTTCGCACGCATCAAGTACGACTGCCGGGGATGGGACGACGGGATGGACTCCTCCTCCTCAGCCGACATCAACTTCCTGGACTACTTCCGCAACCTGCCCAGCGTGAACTTCCCCGTCGCCCGAAAGGGCGACGCCTACACCATGCGACAGTTCATGTCGCTGCGGAAGGGCTTCAAACCCGCCTTCATCTACATGACCGGCAGCGGGTCCTTCCGCCTCTCGGGCGACGACATCAAGCGGATGCGGGAGTACATCAAGGAAGGCGGGATGATCTTCGCCGACGCCGGCAGCGCCCGCTGGGCCGACAGCTTCGAGGCGCTCGCCAAGCGGATCCTGCCCGGCCACGGGCTGAAAGTCATCGCCGACGACGACCCGATCTTCGCCCGGCCGTTCGGGTTCCCCAACGGTCCGCCGCCGTTGTGGCACCACGGCGGAAAGCAGTGCAAGGGCGTGCGATTCAAGGGACGCTGGGCGGTGTTCTATCACCCCGGCGACCTCAACGACGCCTGGAAGACCGGCCACTCGGGCATGTCCAGGCGACTCGCGCGGGAATCCTACCGCGTCGGCGTGAACATCCTGTGGTACTCGTTCACCAACTACCTCGCCGAGACACGGGAGTATCGCAAATGATTCCCTTCCCCGCTCTCAATCCGTCTGGAGTGATTGGCCGGGCGATCATCCTCGTGGTGGCTGTGGGTGTCTGCACTGTCGCTGCCGGATGCCATCACGACGATTCGACTTCCCAATCCGATGGAACAATCGTCCAGGGCACGTCACACCCGCAGAATACCACCGACGCCAATGACCCGAACGCGTCGCCCGCTGCCCCCGACGCGAATGACCCGAACGCATCGACCGCTGCCCCCGACGCGAATGACCCGAACGCGTCGACCGCTGCCCCCGACGCGAATGACTCCAATGCGTCCCAAGCCGTCACCGAAGACAAGAACGACGCGAACGAAGCCGCGATGCCCGACAACATGAAGAGCGGGAAGGTCCGCTTCGCTCGCCTCAAGTACGACTGCCAGGGCTGGGACGACGGGATGGACGCCAATACCGCCGCCGACATCAACTTCCTGGACTACTTCCGCAACCTGCCCAGCGTGAACTTCCCCGTCGCCCGAAAGGGCGAAGCCTACACCATGCGACAGTTCATGTCGTTGCCGAAGGGCTTCAAACCCGCCTTCATCTACATGACCGGCAGCGGAAAGTTCGACCTCTCCGCGAAGGACACCCAGCGCGTCCGCGAATACATCAAGGAAGGCGGAATGATCTTCGCCGACGCCGGCAGCGCTCAGTGGGACAAGAGCTTCACGAAGTTTACCGACGGGCTGTTCGCCAGGAACCCCCTGAAAGTCATCGCCGACGACGACCCGCTCTTCGCCCGGCCGTTCGGGTTTCCCAAAGGTCCGCCGCCGTTGTGGCGGCACGGCGGGAAGCAGTGCAAGGGCGTGCGATTCAAGGGACGCTGGGCGGTGTTCTATCACCCCGGCGACCTCAACGACGCCTGGAAGACCGGCCATTCGGGCGTGTCCAAGCGACTCGCGCGGGAATCCTATCGCGTCGGCGTGAACGTCCTGTGGTACTCGTTCACCCATTACCTCGCCGAGACACGGGAGTATCGCAAGTAATGCTCTACCAGCTCTGGAACTATTTCGGTGTGAGTGGAACCGTCTCGATCCTCCTGTGGCTGGCGGCGATCGTCTTGGCCGTGGTGGCGATGTGGTCGCGACGTCGCACCGTAATGCTGCTGGCAGCGGTGGTGATCGCGGCGGGCGCCTTCACCCTGGCCAAGGTGAACTCCTCAAAAATCTCCAACTACCGCACCGACCGCTCGGACGTCATCGCCGCCGCCCGCAAGTCGATGGAAGAGTCCCGGGCGAAGGACGTCCGCAAACAGACCGCCGACGTGCAGGTCGCCTCCGACTCGGCCGACGCGAACGACGCCAACACGCCCAAGAGCGAATACGCCTACCGCGAAGTCCGCGGCAAGCAGACTCGCCAGACGGACGGCAACGACGACCCCAACCAGAAGATGCACGACGAGCTGGCCTTTCTGGCCAATCGCGAAGCGGAGAAGGCCGACCCCGATATCCGCCTGCTGCCGGCGGAGGATGTCGCCCGCGCCAACCAGTGGGACCGCGTGAACCTCTTCCTGACGCGGTGGGTCCTGCTGCTGGGGGCGATACTCCTGGCCGTGGACTACCTTGGGCGATTCGTGCCCGCCCTGCGAAAGGTCCTGCCCGAGAAGCCGCGACCCGTGCCGGCCGTCCGCACCGCTTCGGGGGAGGAAATGCGGGAATACCTCGAGGAGGCCATCCAGAACGGCGAAACGTTCATCTACTGCACCCACCAGGACCCCTGGCCGGAAGGCAAGCTCAGCCGACTGCCGGCGGACTTCGGTTGGCCGATGGAGAAGGTCACCTACAACGCCGAGAACCCGCCCTTCTCCAGCGAGTTCATCTTCGAAAGCGCATGGTTCCGTGACTACTGCTTCGTCATCGAGGGAGAGGACACCGCCGCCGGGCTGCTCAGCGACCTGACCGACTGGCTGGAGATGCGGTTCCATGCCCGCGCCCAGACCCCCTGCCCCGTGCACATCGTCTGGGAATTCGATCGACCCAGCGACGAGCAACTCGGGGACCTCGCCTTCTACGCCCGCGAAGCGCACATTCGGCTGCTGGTGAAAGAATAGAGATCATCACCCCATGCCCCGGGTCCCGCCGCTGTCCCCTTTGGCGCCAGCGGGCCTTACGAGTCAGTAATTGTACGAATCATCCTCACCGGTGAGGTGGTCCAGCCGATCCCGCAGCGTGGCGGCCTCTTCGTATCGCTCGTTCTTGACCGCGTCCTGCAGGTCCGCCCGGAGTTTCTTGATGGGGTCCACCGGCAGGCTGCTCTCGATATCCCGCGACATCGCCTGGAGGATCGCCAACTCGGTGGAATGCTCGGCCAGGTCACTCTCGTACTGGTCATAGAAGCGGCGGACCTTGTCGATTCCGTTTCGCACAGCCGCCAGCGCCGCCTTGGGGCGATTGTCCTGCAGCGCCAAGTGTGACCGAGCCCGGCTGCACATCATCAACACGTACGGCCGATACTGTTCGAGAATGAACCGGTCGGATTCTTCCTCGGCGTACTGGTGGCAGAAATCGAACAGCCGCATGTTGCGCAACGTGTCGCGGACGACGGCGGGATAGTCCTCCAGCACGAACAGGGCGAGATAGCGGTGGTAGTACATCACGCCCTCGGACCGCAGCAGCTCGCAGGCCCGCTCGTCCAGCTCGAACCCCTCGTCGGTGCCATGCCGCTGGCGGTGCAGGTCCAACTCGTGCTCGTAGTAGTCCAGCAGCGAGTCGTAACCCTCGGGGCGTTGCCCGTCGGGTCGACCGGTCATTTCCATCTGCAGCAGGCCCAGGTCCAGGCGCAGCTGGATCATCTCTCTGCCTTCGTCGCTGTGGATCTTGCGGACGTTGATCTGTCCGGGCTCGAACGTCCATTCGCGCAGGATCTCGGAGATGTCCAGGCTGTTTGGCTTTCGTGGTTCGTCAGTCATACGGCTCCGAAGGCGGTGGCAGCGGCGACTTCTACTCCATTGTAACGCTCAGCAGCTGAACATCCCAGATGGGCGAGTCACCCAGCAGAACATATTCGCCGATTCCCACCTGCCGCAGGTGCATCGGGAGGATCATCCCATTGGCCTGTTTTGTATAGTCCTTGTAGACAGTTACCCAGCCCCCCTCGCCGGCCTGGTCGGCGGCGGAA
Organism: uncultured Planctomycetaceae bacterium; assembly: GCA_964646915.1. Classification (GTDB taxonomy): domain Bacteria; phylum Planctomycetota; class Phycisphaerae; order SM23-33; family SM23-33; genus CAZFPT01. Next base: position 20,766 of record CAZYIH010000028.1, read on the forward strand.
ATGGCGAACCGAAGTCGCCCGTTGTTTTCCTCAAAACAGTAGCGCCGCATGTGGGGCTGAGTCCATCGCACGGAGACGCAGCGGACGGCGATCCCGTCGATGCGTTCTTCCTCCAGTGCGTAGGGCTTCTCCCTGCCCCAGACAATGTTGCCGGCCCCGCGGAGGCGATGGAACACCTGCCCGAGGGCCTGTTTGATCTGCTCGGCCGACACGCCTTCGCCCAGAGCCCCGTCGGTCGTGAACGACCCGCTGCCCTGGGCGTCCACCGAGGCGGTCCACATCCCCTCGCCGGTGGGGGCTTTGGCATCGATTCGCCCGGCGCCAAAGTGCATGGTGTACATCACCCGCGTCACGTACGGCGAGCCGTCCGGCCCGAAGACCTTCAGGAGCATCTCCCCTTCGAGCGTGTCGATCTCTTTCCAGGCATCGAGGCCGCCGGTGACGTTCAGGGATCGCTCGACGATCTCACCTGCCTCACTCGCCCGAGGCCCGTCCCCGCAACCGCAGTTTCTCGCACATCCACCCGCAAGGCCGACAGTCAGCAGAATCGAGAGGACAACGCAACGCTTCATATCGAGCTCCTTGATTGCTCGCGCGATCGGGGGGACGGCCATGGAGGAGATTCCACCGGGCCGCCCGGTCCGTCGGGCGAGACTGATTCGGGCATTCCGATCCATGGTTATTCTCCGCCAGCGGAGGGCGTTTTTCAACCGAAAGAACATCGCCGCAGGCAAACCGCTTCCCCGGCGGACAGACTCCTCAGACCCCCAGGACCTTCAGGAAGGTGATCCCCAGCGAGAAGTAGATCAGGATCCCCGAGACGTCCATGATGCTCGCCAGGAACGGACCTGACGTGACGGCGGGATCCAACCCCAGGCGCTTGAAGAAGAACGGCAGCATCGCTCCCAGCAGGTTGGCCAGCGTGACGGCCGACAGGATCGCCGCTGAGACCGCCAGCGCGATCGCCGCCGGAGGCTGACCGCCGATATCGAGCATGGACGCGAACCCCCACGCCGCGAGGTATCCGATGATCGCCAGGAACACCCCGAGCGTGATGCCCCGGGTCAGTTCCTTCAGCAGCACGCGCGCCCAGTCGGCGGGCGTCACCTCCTGCACGGCCAGCGCGCGAATCATCAGCCCCGCCACCTGCGAGCCGGTATTGCCGGCCGGTGAGTTGATCAGCGGCATGAACAGCACGAGCACCGCGAACAGCGGGACCGCGTTGAAGCCCATCAGCGCGACGGTCGTGAGCATCTGCCCGCCCAGCAGCAGCACCAGCCAGGGCAGGCGCTTTCGCATCATCTCGGTGAATCCGGTCGAGAAGTAACTCGTCTCGATCGGGTCCAGACCGGCCAGGCGGTGCATGTCCTCGGTGTCCTCTTCCTCGGCGATGTCCAGCACGTCGTCGTGCGTGATGATGCCCACCAGCACACCCTGGGAGTTGACTACCGGCAACGCCACCGCGTCGTACTTCTTGAACAGTTCGATGGCCTCTTCCTGGTCTTCCCGGGCTCGCAGGGAGGCGACCTGGTTGTCCATGATCTCCTCGATGAGCGTATCAGGGGCCGAGAGAACCACGTCCTCCAGGCGGACCTCGTCCAGCAGCTTCCAGCTGTCGTCCACCACGTAGATGACGTACATCGTTTCCTTCGTGCGGGCGACGCGCCGGACGTGTTCGATGGTCTGCTGCACCGTCCAGTCGGGGCGGGTAGCGATGTACTCGGGCGTCATCAATCGCCCGATGCTGTCCTCGGGGTACGCCAGCAGACTGCGGGCAACCTGCAATTCGTCGCCCCGCAGGGAGTTGAGCAGCCTCTGGGCAAGCTGGCCGGGAAGCTCCTCCAGCAGCTCGGTGCGGTCGTCGGGAGCCATGTCCGCCAGCAGGCGGGTGACCTTCTCGGAGGAGAGCTGTTCGAGAACGTATCCCTGCTGGTCGACCTCGAACTCGGCAAACACATCGGCTGCCCGGTCCTGCGGGAGCAGGCGGAAGCACATGGCGAGGTCTTCCTCCTCCAGTTCCGCCAGCAGGGCAGCGACGTCGTGGATTTCCATTTCCGCCAGCACGTGCTTGAGCTCGGCAAACTGCCGGGCCTCGATCAGCTCGTGAATCTCGGGTTGTACGGTCTCTTTGAGCATGTGGGCTTTCCGTGACGAAGGAGCTCTCGCCCATCCGGGCGAGGCCCTATTGTGGTTTGCTGCCTGTGTCAAGTCAACGTGCCGCGAATAACCAACGCTTTAGAGTGCTTCGAGCGAACACTTCGGCGCCGAATCCGGTACAATGCCAACGG
>CAZYIH010000029.1:0-17474 GCA_964646915.1 uncultured Planctomycetaceae bacterium
CTAACGCCATAAGCGCCGGTAGCTCAGCAGGATAGAGCGGCGGTTTCCTAAACCGCAGGTCGTGGGTTCGAGTCCCGCCCGGCGTAGTTCCCCCGCCGGAGCGATTCCCTTTCGCCCGCGGCGGATCCTGAACGCTCCTGGAGGCACCCATGAAACGCACACCGACTGTTCTCTGCCTGGTCCTTGCGGGGGTCGGCATGCTCATGGCCATCGGCTGCAGCGGCGAAGAAGAGAACCCCATCGCCGCAGCCCGTCGCGAGAAGGTCGACGCAGCCGTCCGGGAGAAGCACGGCAAATCGCTCGAAGACCTGCCCGAGGTCACGCTGGTGGTCATCAGCCCCAACAACCGCAACATCGAACGGGAGTTCGCCGAAGCGTTCAGCCTGCACCACGCCCTCGAGCATGGCCAGCGCGTGGCCGTCGACTACCGCGACGTTTCCGGCGGGGGAAACGCCATCCTGGACAACCTCCGCAAGACCTACGCCGGCTCGAAGGAGAAGGTCAAATCGGCCGGCATCGACATCGTCTGGGGCGGGGGCGAAGACAACTTCATGAAGATGACGGACGAGGGGATCCTCCAGCCGATGACGATTCCCGAGAGCTTCAGGGAGCACGTCCCAGCCGTCTTCGGCGGGCTGCCCATGTTTGACCAGGACGGCCACTGGGCGGGGACGGCCATCAGCGCGTTCGGCATTCTGTACAACAAGGGCATGCTGGACCGCCTCAAGCTGCCCCACCCGCGGACGTGGGACGACCTGGGCGAAGGGAAGTACTTCGACCTGGTCGTGCTGGCTGACCCCACCCAGAGCAGCTCAGCGGCGGCAGTGAACGAAATGGTGGTCCAGTCGGGCAAGGACTGGCCCGACGGGTGGGCAAAGCTGCTGGACATCCTGGGCAACGCGAAGAAGTTCTTCACCGGCGCCTCGGACGCCGCCAACGCGGTAACCAGCATCGCACCGGTCGCCACGTGCATCGATTTCTACGGGTCGATGCGCGTCAGTCGATACCCCGAGCAACTGGAGTACGTCTCGCCGGCCGGTCAGACCGCGCTGACGCCGGACCCGATCGGCATTCTCAAGAACCCGCCTCATCCGGAGTTGGCCCAGCGGTTCGTGGACTTCGTGCTGTCGCGTCGCGGGCAGGTGCTGTGGGCCTTGCCGGTGGGGGCCCACCACGGGCCGGTGCATAAGCCGCTGTTTCGCACGCCGATCCGCCGGGACGTGTTCACCGCTTACAAGGGCAAGCTGCTGGGCGGGATCTCCGACCCGTTCGCCACCGGCGAGGAGATGAAGCTGGACCTGCAGATGCGGAATGTCCGCTTCGGGCTGTTGCGACACCTCGTGCGGGCGGCAGCGCTGGACAACCGCGAGGGGCTCAAGCAGGCCAAGAAGGCCCTGATCGAGAGCAACTTCGAGGCGACGCGGGCGAGGCTCTTCTACGCCTTGCCGCCCAACGTGCGGACCCGCGAGCAGATCGAGCAGATCGCCCCGCAACTGCTCGACGATACGGACCGCGACAGGATTGTCACGGGCTGGTCCACCTTCTTCCGCGAGCAGTACCGCAAGGTGATCGATCTGCCGTGAACCTTTTCGGATCGGCCAATCCGATCGCGCGGTGGGGCGAGTCGGTCCGTTCCCAGCCGATCGCGACGCTGCTGACCGCGGCGCTGATCGCGCTGCTGGCGGGCGGATTGCTCTGGCCGATCGGCATGGCGATCTACCAGGCCTTCGTTCATCGCGGAAGCCTCAGCGGCTACTGGTTCTCTCGCCTGCTGCACGATCGCACCGTGGCGCAATTGCTCAACGGCCTGCAGCTGGCGAGCCTCGCCACGGGCATCAGTCTCGTGCTGGCGGTGCCGCTCGCACTGGTCCGTGCCCGCTGCCGATTCGTCGGGCAGAAGCTTCTCGGTGTGGCGGTGCTGGTTCCGCTGATCCTCCCGCCGTTCGTGGGCGCCATGTCCATGCGACAGCTGCTGGGGCAGTTCGGTGTGCTCAACCTGATCCTCGAACGTCTCGGGCTGCTGGAGATCGGCCCGGGTGAGCTGCCGCCCGACTGGTTGGCCGGCGGGATGGTCGGCGTGGCGGTCATCCAGGCGCTGCACCTGTTCCCGATTCTCTATCTGAACGCCTCGGCCTCGCTGGCGAACGTCGACCCGTCGCACACCCAGGCGGCCCGCAACCTCGGGGCCGGCCCGATGCGGACCTTCCTCCGCGTGACGCTGCCGCTGATTCGCCCGGGCCTGTTCGCCGGTGGGACCATCGTGTTCATCTGGAGCTTCACGGACATCGGCACGCCGCTGATCATGAGCTACACGGACCTGCTGCCGGTGCGGATCTTCCAGGAACTCTCCAGCACCTACGGCGGAAAGACCTTCGCGATGGTGTTCGTGCTGCTGGCGATTTCGGTGGGTCTCTACGTGCTGGGCAAGTTCGTGTTCGGCCGATCGGAGGACGTCGCCGGTTCCAAGGCCACCCTGCAGGCAGAGACCCGCAAACTGGGCCCGCTGGCGACGGTGGGTGCCTGGGCGCTGTTCGGGCTGGTGCTGGTTGCGGCGATTCTCCCGCACGTGGGCGTGGTGCTGACGGCGCTGGCGGATTCGTGGATCAACACCATCGTGCCCACCCGCTACACCACCGCTCATCTCCAGGCGGTGGTCACCAGCGAAGAGACCTACCGCAGCATTCTCAACAGCCTCAAGTACGCCGGAACCTCCACGGTGATCGACCTGGGAATCGGCACGCTGGCGGCCTGGTTGATCGTCCGCAGCCGATCGGCGGGCTCGGGGCTTCTGGACGCCCTGGCGATGCTCCCGCTTGCGGTACCGGGCCTGATCCTGGCCGCGGGGTACGTGGCGATGACCGTCCCGGGCTCGCTGCTGGACCGGATGGGAATCACCCCCGTGGATAACCCGTTCGTGCTGCTGGTGATCGCCTATTCGGTGCGACGCCTGCCGTTTGTGGTTCGCGGCGTATCGGCCGGTCTGCAACAGGTGCCCGTCTCGCTGGAGGAGGCGGCGCGAAACCTCGGATCCTCGCGCGCGGGCGCAGCCCGGAGGATCACGCTGCCCCTGGTGACGGCCAACCTCATTGCCGCCGGTGTGCTGACGTTTTCGTTCGCGATGTTGGAGGTCAGCGACTCGCTGGTGCTCGCCCAGCGCGCGAGCGATTATCCCATCACCAAGCAGATCTACATCCTGTATACCTCCGGAACCGCCGCCAGTGCGAACGTGGCTGCGGCGTTGGGCGTGTACGGAATGGGACTGCTGGCGACGACGATGGCCGTCGCGAGCATTCTGCTGGGACGCAAGCTCGGCGCGATCTTCCGCGCCTGACGTTCGACAAGGACCCCGACATGACGAGCATCACACTGGACCGAATCGCCAAACGCTATGGCCCGCCCGAGGGCGGCGTGTGGGCGGTGCGCGAGCTGTCGCTCACCATCGAAGCCGGCGAGTTCTTCTTCCTGCTCGGGCCCAGCGGCTGCGGGAAGACCACGCTGCTGCGGATGATCGCCGGACTCGTCGAGCCCACCGCCGGGCGGGTGATGCTGGGCGAGCGGGATGTCACGCATCAGCCCGTCGAAGATCGGCGTACGGCGCTGGTGTTCCAGAACTATGCGTTGTGGCCTCACATGACGGTCTATCAGAACGTGGAGTTCGGGCCGCGGATGCGCGGTTCGGGTCGTCGGGAAGCACGCCTGCAGGCCGACGAGCAGTTGCAACGGGTCCGAATGGCGGAGTTCGGCCGACGCAAGCCCAACCAGCTCTCCGGCGGCCAACAGCAACGCGTCGCACTCGCCCGCGCACTGGCCAGCGGCGACCCTTGCCTGTTGATGGACGAACCGCTGAGCAATCTCGACGCCAAGCTCCGCTCCGAGATGCGCATCGAACTGCGACGCCTCGTGAAGAGCAGCGAGGCCACCGGCGTTTACGTGACCCACGACCAGAAGGAAGCCCTCTCGATGGCCGACCGCATCGGCGTGATGCACACCGGGAAGCTCGTGCAGATCGGCACGCCCCAGGAACTGTACAATCGGCCGATGACGCGTTTCGTGGCCGACTTCCTCGGCGAGGCGAACTTCATCGACGGCTCGGCGACGCCGACTCCCGACGGGACGGCCGTTCGCACACCGGCCGGCGTGGTGCGCTCAACCCAGAGCGGGCTTGACCTTCAGGGCGAAGTCACCTGCTGCGTTCGTCCCGAGCGTATTGGCCTGGCTCCCTTGGGTGACGACGGCGACGCCGGGGAGGGTTTGCTCGCGACCGTCGAAACCCGCGTGTATCTCGGTGAGACGGAGCAGTTGACGGTGCGATTGGTCGACGGCAGCGAGTGGCGCGTTTCGCTTATCGGCAGGGGCGCCGGCGCGTTTGCGGAAGGTCAGCGTGTGAAGCTCATCGTCCCGCCCGAGGACGTCACGCTCCTGGACGGATGACCCCTGCGTGCAAACAAGGCGCAGCAGGGCTTTCAATCGAACAGTCCGCCGGCGGGGGTAGCCGCCACGCCGTGCTCGTCGACGAGGAAGCGGAGAGCTTCGTCACTGGAGCGGAACACCCTGGTCGCTGTCTCGGTGATGAAGGGGCTGGGCTCGACCTCGGGCTGCCAGACGACGTACACGTCGCGGGTGGCTTCGTGGGCGTGCTGCAGTTCGCGCTCGACGCCGCTGGAGAGGCCCGGTCGGCCGTCTTCCAGGGCCGGCACGAGCGAGATGATCATGTCCGACTGGTCGATCAGTTTGAAGTCCCGCGCGTAGATCTGTCCGTCGATGTCCGGAATGATGCTGATGACCTCGCCGGCCGGCACGTCCACGCGCATCCCTTCCGGGCCGACGCGAAGGGTCCGCTCGCCCTTCTCCACCGCCTGGATGGCCGGGCGACAGAGGTACTTCTCTTCCACGTCGCCGGGGTCGAAGCAGATGAAGTGCTTCTTCATCTCCAGGCGAAACCGGTCGATCTCCGCCTGGATCTTCGGGCGGTCCAGCACGTGCGACATCGGGAAGCTCAGGTACGCCTTCTTCATGTCCGGATCCGTCATCAGGCGCGCCATCGCCTGGGCGGTCGAGTCGTCCGCGCCCCGGGCACAGATGTAGAACCTCCCGTGGCCGGAGACGATCTGGCTCATCAGCTCGGTCGCCAGCGTCTCCTCCTCCCGCCAGACCATCAGATCCTTCAGCGTATGATTGGCATGGCCGTCGCGGACGAGGCGGGCGTGAATCGTGTCGATATTGTCCACCACGGTGATGTAGAGGTCCGCGTCGAAGGACTTGAGCTGATCGTAGTCAAACGCGTAAAAGAGCCCGTGACGCCATCGGAACGTGGCGTGTGTGTTCACGATCACGTTCGCGCCGCTCTCGGCCTGGCGAAGGATGTCCTTGAACACGCTGCGACGGAGGCTGTTGAGGCGGGTCAGTGGCAGGTCCAGAATGCGACCGTGAACCACGTCGGGCGCTTCGGCGTACATCAACTCGCCGACGTTCATCAGGTGCACGTCCATTCCGCTCTGGCTGCAGAAGTGTTTGACACGCTGGAGGAATGGGGTCTTGTCCAGTCCGACCTGCCCGGTGATGACGGCTCGCATGGCTCTCTCCGATGGGTGCGACGACGGCCGGGGCGGTCCATCGCCTCGGCGGCGGTGAGTGTACCCAATCCGCGTGGTCAGGGCCAGTCCGCGTCGCGCCGGGAGGCGAAATCGGGCGGTTCGCACGCGGCGCTTGGCCCGACCGGGTCGATGGTGTAGGATGTTCCCTTGCCCCTCGATGGGAAGGGCGGAGCTGAAGGATCAGCCAACGGAGAGACCCCCGTGAGCGACGAGCTTCATCATGAATGTGGCGTGGCCGCACTGTACCTGCTGGACAAACCATGGAAGGGGGCGGACCCGGCCGGGCCCGCTTGCGAGGCGATCGGGGAGGAGGGCAATGTCTCTCGTTTGATGCCCCAGGTCCTTCTGGATCTCCAGAACCGCGGTCAGCTGGCGGCGGGCATGAGCTCCTACAATCCGCAACGCGTCCAACTGCTGGATACGTACAAGGATATCGGCACGGTCGGCGAGGCGTTCCGCATGTCGCGCCCGCCCAAGTACCAATCGATTCTGGACGAGTACGCCGGCAAGGCCGCCATCGGGCACACCCGGTACGCCACGTGCGGGCTGGACGACGCTCGCTACGCCCAGCCTTTCGAGCGCCACCACGGTCGGCTGTGGAAGTGGTTCACGTTCGCCTTCAATGGAAACCTCGCCAACTACGGCGATCTGCGCGACCGTCTGCTGGCCAAACGCCACTACCATTTCACGCTCGATACCGACACGGAAATCGTGATGCACTCGCTGGCGTATCGGCTTCGCGGCGACAAACCCGCCGACCTGACAAAGCTGATGACCGGGCTGGCACGCAGCTTTGACGGGGCGTTCAACATCGCGTTTCTCGATGCGATGGGGCGAATGTTCGTCTGCCGCGACCCGCTGGGACTTCGACCGATGAGTTGGGGCGTGCAGGGCAACCTGTTTGCCGCTGCCAGTGAGTCGGTGGCGCTGTCGAACCTGGGCTTCGAGACCATTCACAGCCTCCAGCCGGGAGAGATGGCCATCATCGAGGACGGCGAGCTGCGTTTCGAGCAGTTCGCGTCGTCGCCGCGGAAGGCCAAGTGCTTCTTCGAGTGGGTGTACTTCTCGAACGTCGCCAGCAAGATCGACGATCAGAGCGTGTACGTTGCCCGCGCCCGCAGCGGCCAGAAGCTCGCGGAAATGGAAGACCAGGAAATCAACGGCGACTGCATCGTCGTGCCCGTTCCCGATACCGCCAAGGCCGCCGCCGACGCATACGCCTACGCGCTGGGCATTCCCAGCGTGGAAGGGCTCATGCGGAACCGCTACATCGGGCGGACGTTCATTCAGCCCAACTCGACACGGCGGACCAGCGCCAAGAACAAATACACCGCGCTGCCGGAGGTGCTCGAGGGGCGGCGCGTGTTCCTCGTGGAAGACTCCATCGTCCGATCGACCACGCTTAAGACGCTCGTCTCCCAGATTCGCGACGGCGCCGGCGCGAAGGAGATCCACGTCCGCGTGGCGTGCCCGCCGATCGTCGCCCCGTGTTTTTACGGGATCGACATGTCCACGCTGGGCGAGCTGTTCGCCCCGAACTTCACACCCAAACGCTACAACGGCAACCCGTCCGACGCGATGCACGCCGAGATGGCCAAGGAACTGAAAATCGACAGTCTGCGTTATCTTCGTATAGACGACCTCGGCCCGTGCCTGCACGTGGAGGGCGAGGATCTCTGCACCGGCTGCGTGCTGGGCAAGTATCCCACCGAGCGAGGCAACAAACTGATGCGGTCGGCCAAGCGGCGCCTCATCAAGGGCCAGTCCGGACGTACCTACGAATAAGATCCCGTCCCTGCCTCGCGGCAGGGGCGTTTGAGGAACCCAAGATGACTGAAATACCGCCAGGAACATTCGAGCACATCCCAGCCGTCATGGACGCCCTCGCTTCGCGCGGGCTGCTGCTGGGAAGCTTCGACGCCCAGGGCAACGGAAATCTCATGACCATCGGCTGGGGCTCGCTGGGGATGGTCTGGGGCGTGCCCACCTGGATGGTGCTGGTCCGCCCGTCCCGCCACACGTACTCGTGCATCGAGCATTCGGGCTGTTTCACCGTGAACGTCACCACCGACGATCAGTCGATGGCCTGCGTGGTGTGCGGCTCGCAGAGCGGCAGAGACGTCAACAAGTTCGAGGAAACCGGACTCACGATGGAACCGGCCTCCAGCGTCCTGGCGCCCGTGGCGGGGGAATGCCCCATTCACTACCAGTGCCAGGTCATCCACTCCAACGACGTGCTGCCCAACAAACTCACCGATGAAATCCGCTCAGGCAGCTACCAGGACGGGGACTATCACCGGGTGTACATCGGAAAGATCCTGCGCACCGTCAGCGCCCCCGACGCGGCCGAGCAACTCGCACAACGCAGTTGACCGCATGGGGCAGGTTGCCGGGTTCAGTCCATCCGCCGCAGAATCCACGTGCGCCCGGGGTTCGACGGCGGGGCGGGGATCGCGACGGCCTGGCCGGTGATCTGTTCCAAGGCCCAGCCGGCCGCCTGAAGCACCTGCCTGGAGGGGCGGTCGGTCTGCAGGATCTGCCGCAGCGCGTCGCTCGTGCCTTTGGATTTCAACTCACCGGCGGCGATGCACGCATGGAATCTCGCTGCATTGGGCTGGTGCGGGTCGGCCATCAGGTCGGCCAGGAAAGCGGCGACCGCCTCGGTTTTCTCCTCGTTGACCAGCTTGGTCGCCACGCGCGCGGCGATGGCAGACTGCCTGCCAAGGCGCGAAGTGAGGTACTTGACTCGGCCGGCTTCGATGACCAGCGGCAGGGCATCGGTGGCATTCATCTGCGAAAGCGCCTCCATCGCCGCTGCCGTCACTTCCTGGGAGTAGGGCACCGGGGAGGTGCTGGAGAGGTGGCGTTTCGCCTGGGCAATGGACCGCTCCAGCAGGTCGCGCAGCGGTTTGCGGGCGGCGGTCACCTCCGCGGCAGCCAGTCCGCGGGCGCACTCGGCCACGGCGGCTGATTCGATCGGAAGCGATCGCAACATCTTGATGCGAGTCTCGGCGGCGACGTCGCTCTTGAGTTCGCTGAGCAGCCAAAGGGCACTGAGCAAGTTGCGGCTGCGGGTTTTCGTGCCGCCCGGCGTGTCGGTAAGCCACTTCGCTGCCGCCGACGCAACGGTTCTGGCCGGCGTGATCTGCATCAACGCCTCGCGTGCGGCCCGGTGGGCGTCGATGGGTGCTTCGGCAAGGCGATCGAACAGCTTGGGCATGTACCGCGCGCCTCCAAGCCGACCGGCCGACCGGATCGCAGCCAAGCGGACCATCGCTGATTTATCCCTCAGGGCGTCGTCGACCTCACCGGGCTGACCCATCAGGCCCCATGCACGGACGGCGGCTGATCGCATGCGCGGGTCCTTCGAGTTCCACGCGGCGAGGAGCTGCTCGCGGGGCGGCGTCTTGGCGTGAAGGGCCCAGGCGGTCAAGGCGGCGGCTCGGACGCCCGGAACCTTGTCTCCCGTCAGGGCGGCGAGGGCATCGGTGAGCTGTTTCCCTCCGCTGTGGGGCTTGAGCAGCAGGGCGTTCCGGGCGGCACGGAGACGGACGGACGGCGAGGCATGCGAAAGCAGCTTCGCCAGCCTGGCCGGCGGGTGCGCCTTGCCCAGGGAGGTCAGCGTATCGAGGGCATCGGCGGTCAGGGCGGCGCTGTCGCCGGTGACGAGGGCAGCAACGGCCTGAGTTGCCGGGGCGATGCGTTGTTCCCGGACTTCCAGCAGCGCCCCCCGCTGCAGGGCGAGGGGGGCGTCGGCGGCCAAGGCTTCTCTCAGCAGGGCTTGGCGTTTGGGGTGAGGAAGATTCCACGCCGCCTGTAGCGCGGAGAGTCGCACGCCGGTGTCCCCGTCGCTGTGAAACGCCCGGCCGACGGATCCGGCGGCAGCGGCGGGATTGTTCGTCTCGCCCAAGGCTTTGAGGGCCTGCTGGCGAACGTACGGATCGCGATCGTCCAGCAGGGTCGCCAGCATCGCGACGTCCTTGTCCGTGCCGTACTGCTGGCGGGGGCGATACTCGCCGGGCTTCTCAGCGGCCCGGGCGGCTGACAGTGTCACCAGCAGCGTCGCGACGAGAAAGGCCGGTCGGTTGGATCGGGTAGCGGTTGGTCTCACGCGGGGGTCCTATTTGTCGGGTTGTTGCAACTGAAGCACACGGACGACGGTGACGGCAAAGAGCACGACCGTCGCGCCGGCCATGATCGGCACGTGGGCCGATGCGATGCGGAGGTCGTTCATGCCCGGGTGTCCGGCGGCGTCCAGGGCGGCTGCGACGGGGTTCACCACGAACACCGCTCGCACCAGCCTTCGCGAGAAAATTCCCCCTCCCAGCCCGGCCAGCAGGCTCACCAGGCCCATCGTTGCCACCACGCCGTAGGTCCAGGCGGTGGCGGTGGGCGTCCGCTCGAAGAGGCTGGAGAAGAACACCCCCAGCGTCGCCACGAAAAGCACGCTGATGCCCGCCACCTGCAGCACGCCGAGCACGTTGGGCCAAAGGGGTGGGCGGAAGTACAGCAGAATCGCCAGCGCCGGGGCCGTCGCCAGCGCCAGCAGGAGCAGGGGGATGATGGCGGCCTGGAATTTCCCGCTGACAATGCGCCAGCTCGGAAGCGGCGTGGTGCGAAGAAGGTCCCACACGCCGGTTTCGCGGTCGGCGCAGATGGCGCTGCTGGTCATCGCCGGGCCGATCACGATCAGCAGCAGGATCAGCAAGGCTGCGACGACCATGATCATCGAGTCCACCGCGCTGCCGGACTCCTGCACCATCGCCGAGACGCCGGCCGAGACGAAGAACATCAGCACCACCGCGAGGATCGCGGAGATTCCGATCATCCGCAGCAGCGTATGGGCCTGCAGCAGCGGGCGCGTGCGGAATTCCTTCACCAGCACCGGGTTCATCCACCAGGCGATGCTTTTCTTGCGTTTGCGCGGGTCGATGATGAACAGGAACGACCGGGCGGTCACTTTCCCGCGTTCGACGACCTTGAGCTTCTCACGCGGGCGTGGCGGCGCGGCCGGGCGACGCAACCTGTACAGGCAGGCGGCCGAGGCGAGCACGATCACGCCCAGGCTCATCGGAATAAACGCCAGCCAGTACGGAGGCAGACCCGCCGATCGGGCGGTGTAGGCGCTCTGGTCGCCCAGCACCAGCGAGAGCATCGCCTGCAGGGGGCTCAGCGACGCGAGGTAGTGCAGCACGGTGCGCCCGGGATCGGCCACGCGGGTGATGAGATGGTTGCTCACCGGCCAGGCCGGCAACGCCAGAAGCAGGCAGACCGCCAGCAGGATCGCGTAGGTGATGATGATCGCCCGGTAGCTGCGATTGGCTGCGCTGGAGACCAGCAGCCCGATCGTGCCCAGGTACAACGCCGTCAGCAGGAGCACGCCCAGTACGCCGATGACCGTCGCAAGCTCGATCCCGCCCAGCAGAAGCGGGGCGGCCATTGCGACGGCGCCGGTCAGGACGATCAGCACGAGGAACGCCAGGGAGCCGACGATTTTGCCGGTGGCGATTTCCCAGGGCTTCAGGGCGGTTCCGTAGAGACTTTCCCAGGTGTTGTGCTCTTTCTCGCTGGTGAGCGAGGCAGCGGTGAACGCCGGGGCGAACAGGGCGACCATCACCAGTTCGCCGATGGCCAATACCGCCAGAATGCGTCGTGCCTGCTGTCCGCCGACATCCTGCAGCCCGTCGGCCGGCCAGAACAGCCAGATCAAACCGGCCGCCACCAGCAGCAGCGCCGCCTGCATGACGATCGCCTTGCGCGTTCGCAGGGCGGCGAGCACTTCCTTGTGGATGATGGGGTTTCGGATCACGCGGGCGCCTCCTGGCCCGATTCCTCGGCGTCCTGCTCTTCGGGCAGGCCCGAGCCGATTCCGCTGATGGACATGTAGGCGTCTTCCAGACTGAGGGGCACCTCGCGGCAGGTGACGAGCTTGACCCCCGCACCCTGGAACCGGGCGACCATCGCCGCCAGCGATTCGTCGTCGCCGCTGAACTGGAAGCGGATCACACCCGTTTCGTCCTCCGAGCGTTCGATCTTGTCGACTGCGTCGGCAGCAGTGAGCACCTTGACGGCAGCCACTCCGTCGTCGAGCGTCTTGACCTCCATCAGCCGATCCCGCCGCAGCTCGGCAAGCACATCGTGGATGTCGCCGGCCGCCCGGAGTTTGCCGCTGTGGATGATGCCGATCGAATCGCAGATCGCCGCCAATTCCGGCAGGATGTGCGAGCTGACCAGCAGCGTCTTTCCGTCGTCGGCGAGTTTCCGCAGCAGTTCGCGCATCTCGATGCGGGCCTTGGGGTCCAGCCCGCTGGCCGGCTCGTCCAGCAGCAACACCTCCGGATCGTGCAGGAGCGTCCGCGCGATGCCCACGCGCTGCTTCATGCCCTTGGACAGCGTGTCCACGAATCGGTCGCGCAGGTACTCGCCCCGCGTGATGTCCAGAACGTGGTCGATCCGCTCGCGCCGCTCCTTGCGCGGAATCTTGAAGGCCGCCCCGAAAAAGTCCAGGTACTCCCACACCCGCATCTGGTCGTACACGCCGAACGCGTCGGGCATGTAGCCCACCAGCGATTTGATCTTCTCCTGGCCGTGGGTGACTTCCTCGCCTGCGATCCAGGCGCGTCCTTCGCTGGCTTTGAGAAGTCCGGCGAGGATGCGGATCGTCGTGGTCTTGCCCGCGCCATTGTGGCCGATGTATCCGAAGATCTGACCGCGCGGGATCGCAAGATCCAGATGGTCCAGCGCGACGATTTCCTCGTACCGTTTCGTGAGCCCCTCGCAGCGGAGCATCATGTCGTTCGTGTCACTCACCAGCCTGTCCTTCCAGGGTTACGTCCACGCTTCTGAGCCACCATTTGGGCACGGTGCCCGCTTCCAGCAGCGACTCGCCCGATTGCCCCGTCCGCCGGACCTCCAGCAGGAAGCGGGCGCGGCCGGTTTTGTCGGTAAATCGATCGATGTTCTCGACGTTGAGTGTGATCAGCCCGCGGGGGTCGTCAAAAGTCTCCAGCTTCACCAGACCCCGGGCTCGCCGGTCGCGCGGGCTGTAGCCGGGGGGCAGCCCGTAGACCGTCATCTGATTGTTCATCGCGCGGATGTCGATCCGCAGCGTCGCCCGGGGGTTGGAGACCGGCCCGATCGCTCGCGGGAAACGGGCGGCGATGAGCAGCTTCCCGTTACGCGGCGTCACAAGGAACTCGCGACGGACAGCGTCCCACGTGGCGGTCCCCAGTGAGTCCAGCTCGGTCTGCGTCAGTCCGGAGGGGATGCGGATGGCCGACCCCGCGGGCGGCGCCTGCAACACCAGCGGGCAGGTAATGACCGACCAGCCGCGGGCGTCGGTGACGTCGTCGATGGGTTTGACCGGCAGATGGGGCGTGTAGGCGATCAGGATCGGCCGATCGTTCAGGCGCGTCTGCGGGCCGGGAACGGTCATCAGTTGTCCCAGCAGGACGTTTCGCAACCGGTCCACCGGGTCGGCCGTCAGGGCACCGGTGTATTCGCCTTGGGCGAAACTGCGGGCGTTGGGTTGGTCTCGCCCGGGGCGCTGATAGCGGACAATCCGCAGGCGGTCGGCGTCGGTGATGGTCCGTTCGGATGAGCCGCCGGCTGGGATTGGTCCCATGCGGTACGTTCGCCGTCCGGCGTAGAGCACCATGCCCGTGATCTCCGCGGGCAGGCGGTTTTCGATGGTTCCGGTGAGCCCCTCGGGCCCGAATGTCAGCCGCGTGGCGATGGGGGCGAGGTCGGACGAGGCGTCGGTGTACAGCGCCCGACTCGTGCCGACAGGCAGGTCGGTCGGAGGCAGGAGCACCGTCCAGTCGGTACGAATCTCCTGCTGCGTCATCGCCCCGGCCAGCGTGCCGCCCACGTCCCGGATGATCGCGTCTGCCAGGCCGGCGTCAAAAGTGGCGTTTTCGCGCCCGTCCGAGCCGCTGTGGTAGGCGCTGAGCACCTGCACGCGCGATCGGTCGGGGTATTGGCTGATGAGTCCCACGCTGGAGAGTCGCTCGGGGTTTCCCCGCATGCGCGACCAGCCGAAGAACGCACCGGCCATCAGCAGGCA
Source organism: uncultured Planctomycetaceae bacterium (assembly GCA_964646915.1). Lineage (GTDB taxonomy): Bacteria > Planctomycetota > Phycisphaerae > SM23-33 > SM23-33 > CAZFPT01. The sequence goes on from CAZYIH010000029.1 coordinate 13,660, forward strand.
GAGCGGGACGAGCACAACCCACGTCAACTCGCTGCGCCCCAGGCGACGCAGAACGAGACTGGTCGCCACGCTGCCCACCGCCAGCACCGCCAGCAGTGCGACCGGCCAGATGCGCCCCGGTGCGCGCAGACCTGCGATTTCTTTCAGCGTGTCGCGCCCGACGGCTGCGAAGGCATCGGCGTGCAGCGTGGGTCGGGCTCGCCGGGCGGCGTTGACGTCCTGCCAGAGGTCATGCAGCGAGGGGTCCTTCACGGCGCCCAGCGGAGTGGCCAGCACGAATATGGTTCCGTCGCCGCAGGCGTTGCGGGTCAGCAGCGGCAGGTCGTTCGTCCGCCAGAGAACCTCGGCGGTGGTGGGCATGAGTTCGGCGAAGACGACGGGCCAATCGGTCGCGGCCGGATCGATCTGCTCTCCGTCGGGGTCGGTCGCGGCGATGGATTCCAGGCGGTGCTCGCCGGTTACTTCCACGCCGGCGGCCGAGGCGAGCTCGCCGGTCAGCACGCGGTGGAACTGCTGCCCGGCGGTGACCACCAGCACCCCCCCGCGGGCGGTCCAGTCCAGCAGGGCGGTTCGCTGGGCGGGGTGCATGTCCGCCCAGCGCGTTCGCCCGACGATCAGCACGTCGATTCCGTCGTAGCCAAACCAGTGGTTGGGTGGCTGTTGGTCGGGACGGACCGAGGAAATCATCAGCGTGACGTCCTGGAGCGGTTCGTTTTTGAGGGCCTGGAGGAACAGGAAGCTGTCGTTGTCGCTTTCGGGCGTGTTGTCGTAGGAGAACATCAGCCCCACGTGCGTATGGCGGGCGGGTACGATGGCGGCATCGTAGGACACCGGGGCCAACTGACGGTCGGCGGAGAGGTCCCAGGTGCGGTAGGTCAGCGGGGTCAACGGCAGCGTTCCGAGCGTTCGGTCGCCCGGGCGGAGTGTGTCCGGGCGTATGGCCAGGCGAAGACGCCGCCGCGAGCGAGGCGGCAACTCGACGATACGGGAGAACAGCAGGGCGGTATCGCTCTGTTGGGACGGCTGGCAGGCGACCTTCACGCGGACGGCCGAGTCGCCGGCGTTTTCGACCGTCAGTTCGCGTTGGGACCACCGCTGCTCGACGAGATAGTTCTGGAACGGCCCGGCCGGTCGACCGAAAATGCGTATATCCTGGGCGGCGGCGGAGGCCGTAAGAATCAGCAGGAGCAGGGCGGTCGGGCAGCCGGTTCGGCGAAGTGTCCTCAGCATACGTCGGTTCCTGTCATGGGATACGATTGAGAGTGGATCAAACAGTATATCTTCCGTGGTGACTCATGCAAGATGACGTCTGGGCGATCCGATAAGAACCGGACCGTCCGGCCCTTGCATGGGTTCGGGGCGGGAGGCTACAATCCCTCGACGGATCAGCCGCGGTCGTCGCGGCGCCGTATGGAACCGCGATGAATCACAAACTGCTCCGAAATATGACATTGAGTGCTCTGCTGGTCGTGATGCTGCATGCCCTCGGCTGTGGCGGCATCCCGGCGGCTCCGCCACCTGCCGGCACCGTGGAATACGAGAAGATGCGCCTCAATCAGCGCATGTCCTATCCCAAGCGAACGGTCATTCTCTACAACCTTCAGATCGTTCTGGATTCCGATGTCTCCCCCAAGGCCCGCCAGAGCTCGCTGCAACTGGTCGAGCAGCTCGGCGAGCAGGACCTCGCGGTACGCACCGAGCTGGCGAAGGTCCTGGCCGGCGAGAATACCCCGCCCGAGCTTCGAGACGCGGTGCTCAAACTCCTGTTGAAGCGCGACCACCCGGACCTCGCCACGCACGTGGTGCGCGTACTGGCTGAGCTTAAGCCCGACGACCCGATGCGCAAGACCGTGCTGGACTGGCTTTCGCGGCATCCCACTCCGGGCGTGCTGGCGGAGGTGGTGGCCCTGTGGGCACGCGACGGCAAGACCGAAGGATACCAGAAGCGCTACGAACGTGTCGTCGAGCGGATCAGTGGAAAGCCCTGGGACCAGGCGTTGCTGGAGGGGCTCAACCGCGACGGGTTTTCCGCCCGCGGGTCGGCCGTCACGATACTGGCCCGTCGCATGGGGCGAAAGCAGCTGGCGACGCGCATTCGCACGCTGCCGCCGCGCACGATGGCTGTGCTGGCGATGCAGGAATTTCTGGGCAAGTTCGAATATCTTCCCAGCTCCGGGGAAGACCTGCTGACGATCGTCTCGCTCTATCGCAACGAGAGCAAAGCCATCCCCGACGCAGCCCGGCAGTACGAGATCTGGCGGCGCGATCACGGGTACGTCTTCGAGGCGAGGGACTTCCACATCCTGGCGGCGTTGGCGACCGATCCGCTTCGCCCGAACCTCCGGCGGAGTCACCTGATCCTCTCGATCGGGCGGCAACTCAAGAAAAGCAAGCACATCCGGGCGATCGCCCCGGGGCGCGGGCGGACCGACCAGGGGAATTTCTGGATGGTCTCGCACAAACTTTCGATGTCCGATCTGTGGAACGTGTACCTGCTGGTGGAGATGCTCTCGCGCAAGCGCGTGCAGATCGCACTGGGCATCGTGGCCGACCGCGACCTGAAGGACACGCGAACCGCTCACGGCGGGCTGGTGGTCTACGAGAACGGCCAGGCCGAGGCAGAGCTGTATACCCCGTCGCGCGACGCGCCTGCCAATGACCTCACCTACGTGCCGTCGCGGGCGGCGGTGCTGGCCGGCCGGGATGCGCTGTGCCGGTTCACCTGCCATTTCGAGCGGATCAACAACGCCCTTCGCGCCGGACCAGGCCCGGAAGAACTCCGCGACGCCCAACGCGCCGGCTACTACGGTTTGACGATCACGAGCGTCTCGTCCAAGGCGTTCTGTGCCCACTACTACAATCCCGACGGGCAGGTGATCTCGCTGGGTGTGTACCCCTTCGCCGGTGGCAGGACCGCCCGGTAGCGCGCAGCGGCGGGGCGATCGATGGCCGAAGGTTTTACTCCGCGGGGGCGTCGTCGGCACGGGGCAGTTCAATGCGGAACCGCGTGCCGCAACCTTCCTCGCTTTCGACGTTCAGATGGCCGTGATGCTCGTGGATGATCCGTCGCGTGGTGGGCAACCCCAAGCCCGAGCCGTCCTTCTTGGTGGAGTAGTAGATATCGAAGATCTTCGCGCGGGCCTCCTCGGGAATGCCCGGGCCGGTGTCGACGACTTCGATCACGCCCTGCTCGCCCTCGCTGCGCACGTGAAGCATCAGCTCTCCGCCATCGGTCATCGCCTGGACGGCGTTGATCATCAGGTTCAGGACGGCCTGCTTGATGAGATTCACGTCGATCCGGCAGAGCACGGGTGTATCACTCAGGGACGTCCGCAGCAGCACGTGGGCTGCCTCGGCCTGGGGCGCGAAGAAATCGGCCAACTCGCCCACCAAAGAATTGAGATCCTCGGTGCGCAACTGCAGCTCGACGTTGCCGGCGAACCGCAGGAAGTCCTCCAGAATTCCCTGCAGCCGCTCGGCCTCCTGGTTGACCCGTTCGAGGCGCCGGCTCAGCCGTTGGTGTTCCTCGTCGTCGTATTCGCGAAGGTCTTCGTTGAGCAGCGTGAGGTTCAGATGGATCGTGGACAGGGGATTTTTGATTTCATGGGCCAATCCGCCCACCAGTTTGCCCACCTGCGCAAGGTGCTCCTGGCCGCTGGCGCGCCGGCGCATGCGACGGGCGTCGTTGAGCGTCCGCCGACAGCGCCGAAACACCAGCCAGCCGCACAACGGACCGGCCAACAGGGCCCCAAGAAAAATCCAGGCAATCCACATGGCCATACAACTACCAGATGGCGAGCGAAAACGAAAGCGAC
>CAZYIH010000029.1:17574-23025 GCA_964646915.1 uncultured Planctomycetaceae bacterium
CTTGAAACTCCGGCGGGGGCGGGCCTATAGTCTTCGTGGCATCAAGAGTGCGTGAGGGACCTGGCCCTGAGACCGCACGGCAACCTGTTCCGGACTTTCGGTCCGGCGATAAGGTGCCGCACCAGCCCGCAAGGGAGCGATGTGGCCTTGAGGATGCATCCCGAAGGCAATCTTCCCCCCGTGCACCCTATGATGCTCTACATCCCGGCCCGCGTCGGCCGATGAGACGTTTGCTCAGACCAGCAAGGAGAGACATCATGACCGATACCCCCAAGCCGTACAATCTCGGGACCCTCGCGTTGCACGCCGGACAGGAAGACGACCCGGCCACCCACGCCCGGGCGGTGCCCATCTACTCCACGGTGGCGTACAACTTCGAGAGTACCGACCACGCCGCCGACCTGTTCGCCCTGAAGGACTTCGGGAATATCTACTCCCGGCTGATGAACCCCACCTGCGACGTGCTCGAAAAACGCCTGGCCGCCATGGACGGCGGGGCCGCCGGTCTGGCGTTCGCCAGCGGGATGGCTGCCATCTCGGCGGCTGTCCTTACGCTTGCAAAGTCCGGGCAGAATATCATTGCCGCGCCCAGCCTGTATGGCGGAACGGTGACGCTGTTCACCCAGACCTTCAAACGCTTGAACATCGAGGTCCGCTTTTTCGACCCGGATCGACCCGAGACGATCGCCGAGTTGGCCGACGAGAACACCCGTTGCGTGTATCTCGAATCGCAGGGCAACCCGAAAAACGACGTCGCCGACTTCCAGGCCGTCACCGCCGCCGCCCACGAGCAGGGCCTGCCGGTGATTGTGGACAACACCGTCATGACGCCCGCGCTGTTCCGTCCCATCGAGCATGGAGCGGACATCGTGGTGTATTCGACCACGAAGTACCTTGGCGGCCATGGCGTTCATGTGGGCGGGGCGATCGTGGACAGCGGGAAGTTCCCCTGGGCCGACGATCCTGAGAAATGGTCGGACTTCACCACCCCGGACCCCGCCTATCACGGCGTGGTGTTCACCGAGGCGCTGGCGCCGATCGGCAACATCGCGTTCATCGTCTACGTCCGCACACACTGGCTGCGGGACACCGGCGGAGCGATGAGCCCGTTCGCGGCGTTCCTGTTCCTCCAGGGAATCGAGACGCTTCACCTGCGGATGGAGCGCCACTGCCGCAACGCCCAGCAGATCGCCGAATGGCTCGACGGGCACCCGCTGGTGGAGAGCGTGAATTACCCCGGCCTGCCCGGCCATCCGTATCACGAGCGATCCAAGACGTACATGCCCGACGGCGCCGGCGGGATCATCGGGTTTGAGATCACCGGGGGCAAGGATGCGGGCGTGAAGTTCATCAACGCCGTTCAACTCGCCAGCCACGTTGCCAATATCGGCGACGCCAAGACGCTGGTGATTCATCCCGCCTCCACGACGCACCAGCAGCTCTCCGACGACGAACAGCTTGCCGCCGGCGTGACGGCCGGGTACGTTCGCCTCTGTGTGGGCATTGAAGACGTCGAGGACATCCGCGCGGACCTGGATCAGGCACTGCAGGCCTCCCAGGCCTGAGACACGGACGGACGAACGTTTGCCCAGGGAAGGATATGACCGAAGATACATTCGAAAGCAGTGATGCCGCACGCCGGGCCGAGGAACTCCGGTACGCACGGGCTGTGACGTTCGCCGGCCCGGTGGAGCTCGAACTGGGCAGCGCGTTGCCGGATGTGACCGTCGTCTACGAGACGTACGGGAAGCTCAACGAGGCCCGCGACAACGCGGTGCTCATCTGCCATGCGCTGACGGGCGATTCGCACGTGGCCGCCCACGACGAGGACGACGACGAGGGCTGGTGGGACATGGTTCGCATGGTCGGTCCAGGCCGACCGATCGACACGGAGCGGTATTTCGTGATCTGCCCCAATGCGTTGGGCGGCTGCCGTGGAACCACCGGGCCCAACGCCATCAACCCGGAAACCGGCAAGCCCTACGGCCCCGATTTCCCGACGATCACCACCGGCGATATCGTGGCCGTCCAGAAAATGCTCGTTGACCATCTCGGAATCGATCAGCTCCTGGCGGTCATCGGCGGATCCATGGGCGGCCATCAGGTGCTGGTGTGGGGTACGCAGCATTCCCGGCAGGTGCGCGGGGCGGTCGCCCTGGCCACCTCGCCCCGCCTGACCAGCCAGACGCTGGCGTTCGACGTGATCGGGCGCAACGCCATCATGCACGACCCGGACTTCCACGACGGGCACTACTACCAGCAGGGCGACGGGCCATCGACCGGGCTGGCGCTGGCGCGGATGTTGGCGCACATCACGTACCTCTCCCCGGAGTCGATGAAGGAGAAATTCGAGGCGACCCGCCATCAGCCCCGGGACATCCAGACCAGTTTCGAGAAGCGGTTCTCGGTCGGGTCGTACCTGGCCCACCAGGGCTCGAAATTCGTCGAACGGTTCGACGCCAACAGCTACATCCGCCTCTCGATGGCGATGGACCTGTTCGACCTGGGCAACACGCCCGAGAAGCTGCGCGAGTCGTTCGATCCGTCGCAGTGCGCCTGGCTGGTGGTGAGCTTTACCAGCGATTGGCTGTTCGCCCCGAGTCAGTCGCGGCAGCTCGTGGCGGCTTTGCTGAATACCGACGCCCCGGTGAGCTACTGCAACATCGAGAGCAACTGCGGGCACGACGCGTTCCTGCTGCCCAACGATTTCGACAGCTACGGGCCGTTGGTGGAGGGGTTCCTGGCGAACCTCGCCGGTGAGCCGGTGGCCGTCTCTCAGCCGGACCACATCGCCGACATGCACGCCTCGTCGCGCCTGCTGCACGCCGGGCGGCAGGATTACCGGCGCATCCTGGATTTGATCCCGCCGGACGCCACGGTGCTGGATCTGGGGTGCGGAAACGGCGGGCTGCTGGCCGACCTCAACGCCCGTGCGCCCGCCACCCGGCTGGGCGTGGAGGTGAAGGAATCCCGCGTCATCGAATGCGTCCGGAGGGGGCTGTATGTGGTGCATTCGGACATGAACGAAGGGCTGCCCCTGTTCGACGACGACCAGTTCGACGTGGTGGTGCTCTCGCTGGCGCTGCAGGCGGTCTGGGAGGTCGAGCGCGTGCTGGACGAGATGCTCCGCGTCGGGCATCGCGGGATCGTGAGTTTCCCCAACTTCGGGTTTGCCCCGGTGGTGAAGATGCTCTCGGAGGAGGGGCGTGCGCCGGTCTCGGCGGGCATTCTCAGCTACGAGTGGTACAACACCCCGAACCTGCGGTTTTTCACCATTCGCGATTTCGAGGAACTCTGCGTCAAGAAGGGGTACACCATCCACGAGTGGGTCGCCCTGAACACCGAGGCAGGGCAGCGCGTCACCGACGAGCCGAATCGTAACGCGGACATGGCCGTCTACGTCCTCAGCCGGGATGGCGACACACCGGCCGACCGGTAGGTGTCCCGCCGCCGACCGGCGAGATGTCCCGGCCGACTGAGCTTCAGCGAAGCTCGTCACCAGACGCCTGCGCGTCTGTCACCCCGAAGTCCGCTCGCCGAGGAATCTGCCCTCTGCATGAGACAATGCTCCCGCGCCATCCGAACAATGGTCCTCCATCGATCGGAACCATGACGCAATAATTGCGTTGAATGAGGCAAACCGTTGTCGGTGAGTATATCCCCAGGAGATGACATGAAGACGTTCTTGAGATCCGGGTCTGTTTTGATATACGTAGCAGTTGCGTTCTGTGCTGTTCTGGTGCTCGCCGCTACGGCGCGGGGGGAGGACGCCGTCGGCTGGCGGGGCGACGGCACGAGCCGATTCCCTGACCAGAAGCCGCCCTGGAATGGGACGCCGCGACCGGCAAGAACATCCTCTGGCGCACGTTGATGCCGAACTGGTCGAACTCCTCGCCCATCGTCGTGGGCAGGAAAGTATTCGTGACGGCTGAGCCCACCGACTGGGCGCCTTGGCTGCTCTGCCTGAACGCCGACACCGGCGAGGTCCTTTGGAAGCGCGAGCTGGACCATCTGGCTGTGCTGCCCGATTCCGCTGCCGGCGAAGCCCGCAAACTGTGGTCGGGCGTCCTGGGTCGTCACCGAGCCATGAACCGCCTGTATGCCGCCCGCAATGAATTGGCAGCCAGGGAGGCGGTCGGGGAGGACGTCAAGGCCGATCTGGCCACGCTGGAAGCTCAGGCGCGGGACCTGCGGTTCAGTTTCGCACGCAATCGGAAGCGATCGAAAGATCGCCCCTGGGTTGTCCGCGACAACGATCCCTCTCAGGCCACCGCCACGAAACGCTGCGCGGAGGAGTTCGGCCTGGTCGTTCTCAACTGGAACCTGGGCATCGAGAATTACCATGGCTTCCTCACCTGGACGGGGTACGGATATCCCACGCCGGTCTCCGATGGCCGACGGGTCTACGTCTGGACCGCTTACAACGCCGTTTTTGCCTTCGATCTGGATGGGCGATTGCTGTGGACCCGGCAGTTGGGCAAGCTCAGCCGAAAGGTCGGCTGCGCGTTTGCCACGAATCCAGTGCTGGCCGACGGTGTGCTGGTCTGCGCCCAGGCGGAGGGAACCCGCCGCGGGGGCGATCCGCAGTACATCACCGCTCTGGACACGGACACCGGCAAGGTGCGCTGGCAGCACCAACTTGATGGCTTCTCCATCCACTCGCCGCATAGTCCGCAAATGCTCAAGATCGACGGCAAGCACTACGTCTACCACAGCAATGGCACGCTCTATCGTCTGAGCGACGGCAAGCCCATGGCCACCGGGCTGGGCAAGTCGGGCAAGGGCAGCGGCTCGGCGGTGAAGCACGGCCAATGCGTATTCTTCAATGTCGGCGGCGACGCGAGGCTTGGCAAGGGCGTGCGATTCGCCGCCGAAGGGGAGGGGATCCGATCTGAGGTCCTCTTCGAGAAAGCCGGTCTCTGGGTCGCCCCTCGCGGGCATACGCCGGTCATCTGGCGGGACAAGCTTTACACCTGGCGGGTGGTTGTCGATCTCGCCAGCGGCCAAAGCAGTCGTCCGATAAGGGCCAACTCATCGTGCCAGGTTCTGGACAAGCGGGGCAAGAAGACCAGCGAGAAGGCCGGCAATTGCATCCCATGGACGCTGGTCGCCGATCACTATCTGATCGTCGGCGGTGCCGGCGGCCATTACATGAACAATCGCGGCGGATTCTGGGTGATCGACCTGACCACCGGCAAGCAGGTTGCCGAGAACCAGTTGCTCAACGCCCCAGCCGAGAAGCGCGGCGTTGAATTCATCCGGGGTGAGAGCGCCACCAGCGAATGGAAGACGTTCGGCAACAGCGCGCCGTTTGTCGCGCACGATCGGATCTACTTCCGGTCGATGGATTATCTCTACTGCATCGGCGAGAAATGAGGGACTTTGGCCCAAGGCCGGGAAAGAGGAACAACGTGACTGCTCGCAATACGAACCGGATGATGGCTGCGGGGG
>CAZYIH010000030.1:0-22779 GCA_964646915.1 uncultured Planctomycetaceae bacterium
CATCGATCTGCTGCTGCAGCTCGGCGAGTGCGTTCTTGGTCTGGGCCTTTTTGCCTTCGATCTCCTGCCGTGCCTTTGCATCGAGTCGAGGGGCCTTGGCGGCGTTGGCAAGTGCGGCCATCTCGGAGAGTTTCTGCTCCCTGGCCGACTCAAGGGTTGCGAGGCGGGCCTTGAGTTTCGCGGGGGACGCGGCGGTTGCGTCATCGCCGTCGTCCTCGGGTTCGTTGGGGTCGGCTGGCTCGTCCTCTTTGCCGTAGTTTTCGGGCACCTCGATCTGCGTGATGTGCCCGATGTAGACCTGCAGCTTCGGGCCTGGCTCGATCTGGAAGGCGAGGGTCTTCTTGCCTTTGGGGAATTGCCCCTCGACGGTCGACCCGCTCTTGAGCACGACCTTGACCTTCCCGATGGGGCGGGGCATGAAGGTGATGGTCTTGATCTGCTCGGGCTTGACCGGCGCGTCGCCGAAGGTGGTCTTGAGGTCCAGTTGCTCCTCGGCGATGGTTCCGTAGAGGATGTCATCGTTCCGCAGCGACAGGACGGCCTGGGCGGCGTTGTCGATCTGGCTGCCGGAGAAGGCGAACCTCTTGGCCAGGTGACGCTTGATTTTCAGCGTCTTGTCCAGGTCCAGGTTCAGTTCCAGCGTGTCGTCCATGACCAGCCCCGAGAGGACCGACCCGTTGCGGAAGAAGATCCGGTGCAGCCCGCCCTCTTCCGTATCGAACATGATCCCCCGCAGGTTCTCGGTGTTGATCGTCCACTGGGCATACTCGCTGAGGTAGCGGACGTTCGCGTCGGACGGGCGGAAGAACAGCTGCTGGCCGGATCGCAGCACGATCGCCGGCTTGTTGGCGATGATCTCGGAGGGCTTGGCTTTGGAAACGCGGTAGGCGAGGGTGCGGATCTTGCTGGTCGGAAGGGACATCACCGAGCCGGTGGTGAGCTTGAGCTTGAGCGGGCCATTGAGCAGCTTGCCGCCCACGACCTGTCCGTCGGCCAGGCCGACCAGGATGTGATCGTCATTGACGTCCGGAACCGACAGCCCGATCATGCGCGACTCATCCAGCGTGAGCTTGCCGTAGAACGTCTCGATCTCGTAGGTCTTGTTCTGGATGGTCCCGAGGAACTCGTTTCCTCCCAGTGTGACCGCCAGGTCGTGCTTGTCATGGCGGGGCAGCTCCAGCGAGCCGATCGTGGCGGTGGGTCCGGTGATGTTCACGAGGATCTTACGCAACGGGCGGGGGATCTTGGCGACCTCGCGGGAGAGGCTGAATTCGCTCTTGAGGAACTTCTGGGCGGCGGAGTAGGGCTTGCGCTGCGCTTCGAAGAAGCACAGGGCGGCGGCCTGGCCGGCCTTGACGGTAATCGTCATGTTGTACTGCATCGAGTTGTTGCCCTGGTTGACGGTGAAGGAGGGTTTGTTCTTGGCGCCCCGCGAGCCCCAGATGTGCACCAGCGAGGGCTGATGCGCATTGGAGGTCTCGGTCACGCAGCCCCAGTCCTTGTTGGTTAGCTTGCCCTCGCCGCGAGTGGTGTGGATCCGTTTCACGCTCGACCCGGCGTTGACGTTGTAGCGGATCGTGAGGGTCTGGTCTGAACCGGAGGTGTTTTTGAAGATGTCGATCCAGCGGCAGTAGCCGACCTTCTTGTCGACATAGATCCGCCGCCAGACCCGCATGTTGTTGTAGTTCCACGGGCCGATCTGCAGCTCGTCGCCGTCCTTGGAGACCTTCCTCGCGTTGGAGTAGAAATTATTGTTGTTCATATAGAGGTACATGGACGTCGAGTAGGCCGAGTTCGACCCGCTGTTGACGTACCCGTTCTGGGAGTAGATGTCCCAGCGGTAGCCCTTGCCGTCATTGATGTTCCAGTACGACGAGCTGTAGTCTTTGGCCTCTTCGAGGAGATACTCCTCGGCCGAGGCGGTGTCGGTGGTCTCCGGGAACAACGTGCAGACTTCCCCCGGGGCGCCACCGGCCATCAGCAGCAGAAGGGACAGTATCGCGATATTGTGACGTCTCATGGTGTCCTGCTTTCGTTGTTTCGGCCCCGCCGGCGGGAGGGGCTCCGTGGGTGTCGGTTCGTGTTCAGCCTCAGCGTCGGGCATTTGGCGGTCGTCTCAGCCGCCCCTTATAAATGCGCCCTGCGGTACCACCAGCGGCCCGCCCCAGAACATCTCATTCGGGGCTGAGGGCTCGGCTTGGTCGTCTTTCGTGAGCTCCGCGACCAGCTCGCGCCAGCGTTCCCGCAGGTCCGGGTTCATGGGTCCCCGGAGCTTCTTCTTCAGCAGGGGGACGATGCCCGCCCCGATCTTGCGAAGTTTGCCGATGTGGGCGTCAAAATCGTCCAGTGTCCGGATCTTTCGCAGTATCTCGTTGGCCGAGGCGAGTACATCATCAGGCCGGAGCGACTGGGCGCGTGTGATGGATCGACACTGGCTGGGGGCCAGCTCGATCGAGAGATCGTCGCTGAGTTTCAGTTTGATCGATCGGGACTTCAGCACGCCGCGCAGTTGCGTGCCTTCCCACGTCGTGATGTTCGCCGAGCCGATATGGCTGGAGGCGAAGGTCATCTCCCGGATCGTCTTGGGCGTCAGCATGAGCTCGCCGAACGCCGAGTCCAGCGGATAGGCGGTGTCGGTCAATTGGCCGAGCAGGACGTCGTCGTTGGTCAGTTCCACCCGCGTGAGGAACGGGTTGGGCTCGATCGAATCGGAGAAAGACAGGTCCGTCAACGCATGCCTGCGGATGCTCACGGTCTTGCCGAGACGCAGTTCCATGCGGAGCGACGAGTCGCGGACAAACCCCGCCAGCAGCGATCCGTTGGTGAGCTGGACGCGATGGCAGACTGCTCCGCGCCCGCTGAAACGCACCCGGACGATGTCCGCGGGCTTGAGCGAGAGCGTGCCGAACCGGCAGAGATAGTCCAGTCGGAAGCGTTCGGCGTCGAAGGCCAGTCGGCTGCCGCCTTCCAGCCGAAGGTACGGGCCGCGGAAGGAGATCTCCATGGGTCGTTTCGGTGAAACGGCAAATGAGAACGCCCGGATGCTCTTGATGTCCAACGCTTCGGGTTGGTTGGCGTCGATGGCTTCAAAGAGCATCGTCCTGTCCTGCAGCGAACCCACCAGGACCTGCCCGTCTCCCAGGACCAGGGCGTCGGGGGTGTCATTGGCGTCGGAGACCGTCCCGCAGACAATCTGGTCGGCGGTTACGGTAAAATCGCCCACGCTCGTTTGCATGGTCATGGCGGCTGTCCGGATCGTCCCGTGACGGACCGTTCGCTCCTTGTCGGCCAGTTGGATCGTGTCCACCTCTTCGCGCCGGCGAACGGTGAGTCCGGCGAAGCTGAAGGTCGGAGGGAAGTTCAAGATGCGGCTGCGGGCATCGGCGGGCAGGTCGCGGAGCAGCTTGTAGGGGCGGAATTCGTCGTCCAGAAGCTCCTGGAGGGCTCTGAACTCGCCCTGGGCTTCGAAATGACACAGCACGACCGTCTCGCCGGCCGGCACGGTGATCTTGTTGTACTTGTAGTGGATGTCGTTGTTTGAGAGTGTCACCGTCGGTCGCGTTTTGGCTGAGGGGTCGGCGAAGATATGCATCGTCCATAGCTTGTCTTGGTTGCGATAGTTATGTGTTCGCGTAGCCGCCCACCAGTCGGTTTTCTTGTGGTTCTCGGATCCGTTGGTCCACTTTTTCTCCTGCACGCTGCCGTAAAGACTCGTGCGGATCTCCAGCGAGACCTCGATGGGTTTGTCGGTGGGGTTCTTGAGGATCTCCAGCCACCGGGCGATCCCGCGATCCTTATATACCCGGACACGCCGGTAGACCTTCAGGTTGTTGCGGCTCCAGGGCCCGAACTGGGCCTCCTGGCGGTGCTTGCAGATCTCGACGTCGTAGTCGTTCTGACTGAACGGCGAGCCCGACACCGTCAGTTGCATGCCGCCGCTGTAGAGGTAGCTTCCGCCGTACTGAATATGGCCGTTGCGGTAAATCTGCCAGGACTGACCCGCCCCGTCCATGACATGCCACGGAACCCGCTGCTCCTTGACGTGCTTCTTGGGCAGGATCAGCGGCAGGATCTTCCGGGCGGCGTTGGGGTCTTCATCGACCTTCTTCGCGGCCCGGTCGGCAATGATTTCCTTCTTAGGCTGGACGAACAGCCCGCCGCCTCGCTGCCCCATTGCCGAGCAGGTCATCGCCAGCAGCACCAACAGCGCTGCGCCCAAGGCTGTCCGTTCGCGTCGGTGGGTTGTGTTTGATCGCATCAGACACCTCGGGTTCCGATTGCCACCGACCGGCGCAATACACGCCCTGCCGGGCCCGTCGCCGGGTCGGTGTGTTCACTTGATAAGACGTAGCCCGGGGGAATCTGTTCCGGTTCTGCCGGGACAATTTCCTCCCGTCGGGCGCGGGGTCCCTGTATAAACCATCCGAATCGATTATCCTCCTGATACCGAAGGGCTTCAATGAAAATCCGCCTGGTGGCCATCGACCTCGACGGGACGCTGCTCAATTCCGACAAGAGCATCACCGAGACCACCTCCGCCATCCTGCGAACCGCCCGGGAAACCGCCGACGTGCGCGTCGTGCTGGCTTCGGCGCGTCCGCCGCGAACGGTTCTGCCGTTCCACGCGCTGCTGGGGCTCGATACGCCCATGATCAACTACAACGGGGCCCTGGTGATGGATCCGCATACCGATCAGATCCTCCTCCACCGGGCGATTCCCGCTTCCGTGGCGGGGCGGGTGGTGAACCTTGCCCGCCATCTCTACCCGGACTGCCTGGTGACCGCCGAAATCCGCGACCGCTGGTATACCGATCGTTACGACCCACGCACCGACTCGGACCAGACCGAAACAGCCCGGCTGTTCGAGCCCGACGTGGTCGCCCCCATCCGCGAGTGGATCAACCAGGACATCACCAAGGTCCTGCTGATCGGCCAGGAACGGCCTCTCGGTGAGTTGGCCGACGAGATGACACGCCGCCTTGCCGGCGAGGTGCAGTTGATGCAGACCGAGGCGACGCTCATCCAGGTGATGCACCCGCAGGTCTCCAAGGCCGTCGCGCTGAGCCTGGTCTGCCGGCGTCTCGGCGTGGGACGTGACGCGACGATGGCCATCGGCGACAACGCCAACGACGTGGGCATGCTCAAATGGGCCCGCATCGGGGTGGCCGTCGGCAACGCGGTACCTGCCGCCCTGGCGGCGGCGGATTATGTCACCGCCACCAACGACGCCGACGGGGCCGCCCACGCCGTCCAAAGCATCATCCTGGATGGCCATCTTCCCGAGGGACTCGAGGACGCCACCGGCGAGCATTGACCCTGTCAGGCGGGGTGCATAGAATAATCGCCACGCCCGCTTTCGGCGGTTTCCCAACAGGGCGGACCAGCCATCCCCCGCGCAACGGCGAGAACTCATCATGAGCATTCGAACCATTCGATACGATCAGTCCGACTATCGCGAGCAGCTCGACGTGCTGCTGAACGTGCTGCGCGCCGGGGGCCTGACTGCCACCGGTGCCGGTCAACTGGATGTGCCCGCCGTCGTGCGCGACGTGATCGCCGACGTCCGCTCCCGCGGCGATCAGGCGGTCATCGACCTCACCGCGAAGATCGAGAACGTCTCGCTGTCGGCCGACCGGCTTCGCGTATCGGCCGAGCGGATTGCCGAAGCCCACTCCCACGCGCAGCCGGAATTCCTGGATCTCATCACGCGGTCGGCCCGGAACATCCGCGAATACCAGTACTCCATCCTGCACCGCGACCCGCCCATGCTGCGGCGCGGCCGGCGACGCCTGGGTGTGCGGTACACTCCCATCCGGCGGGTGGGTGTGTACGTGCCCGGCGGGCAGGCGCTGTACCCCTCGACCGTTCTGATGACTGTGGTCCCCGCGCAGGTTGCCGGCGTCAGTGAGATCGTCATGGTCTCCCCGCCCACCGGCGAGGGGGGCGACATCGACCCGATGGTGCTCGCGCTGGCCGGCGAGCTGGGGGTGGCAGAGGTCTACCGCGTCAGCGGGACAGCCGGCATCGCAGCCATGGCGTGGGGGACAGAGACCATTCGCCCGGTCAGCAAGATCGTCGGGCCGGGCAACGCCTTCATCGCCGAGGCCAAGCGCCAGGTCATGGGACGTGTGGGCATCGACAGCATCGCCGGCCCGTCGGAGGTGCTCATCGTCGCCGACGATTCGGCCATCCCCGCGTGGGTGGCGGCCGACCTGTTGGCCCAGGCGGAGCACAACCCGGGCAGCGCCGTGCTCGTGACGCCTTCGGCGACGCTCGCCGAGGCCGTCCTCGCCGAACTCCCCGGCCAACTCGACGCGCTGGAACGGGCCGACGCCATCCGCGAAGCCCTCGCGCGGTACAGCGGTATCGTGATAACGCCCACCCTCGATGCCGCCTGCGCCATCGCCGACGAGTTCGCCACCGAGCATCTGCAGATCATCACCGCCGATCCGGACGACACGCTGGCGAAAATCCACAACGCCGGGGCTGTCTTCCTCGGCCCGTACACGCCGGTCCCGCTGGGCGACTACTACGCCGGTCCCTCGCACGTGCTGCCCACCGGCGGGACGGCGAGGTTCTTCGGCCCGCTCAGTTGTAACGACTTTCTCAAGGCATCGTCGCTCGTGCAGTACGACGCCGACGCCTTGCGGCAGGACGCCGCGGATGTGATCGACTTCGCCACGCGGGAGGGGCTCACCGCCCACGGGGCCGCTGTCCGCCGACGGATCGATCATCCGGGCGATTGACCCTTCACCAAGGACGTTTCATGAACTGGTTCAAAGACAATATCCGCTCGATGGAAGCGTACGTTCCCGGTGAGCAGCCTCGCTCGGCCGATCGCATCATCAAGCTCAATACCAACGAGAATCCATACCCGCCCTCGCCCAAGGTGGCTGAGGCACTGGCGGCCGTCGATCTCGCGCAGCTGCGACGCTATCCCGATGCGATGGCGACGCTGTTCCGCAACGCCGCCGCCGACGTTCTTGGCGTGCCGGCCGACTGGATCCTGCCCGGAAACGGCAGCGACGACGTGATCATGATGATCGCCCGCGCCTGCCTCGGCCCATCCAGGCCGGCGGCGTTCCCCGTGCCCACCTTCGCGTTCTATCGCACCCAGTCGCTCATCGAAGACGCCCTGCGAACCGAGGTCCCGCTGGAGGCGGACTACCGCCTGCCGGTTGAAAAGCTCATCGACGCCGCGGCGGCGGTCACGTTCATCGCCAACCCCAACAGTCCCACCGGCGTTGCCGCCGACAACGACGCCCTGGCGGAATTGGCCGACGGGCTCGAAGGTCTGGTGGTGATTGACGAAGCGTACGTGGACTTCGCGGACGCCTCGGCGGTCGACCTGCTGGAGGGGCGGGATAACGTCATCCTCCTGCGAACGCTCTCGAAAGGGTACAGCCTGGCGGGGTTAAGGCTGGGGTTCGGCGTCGCCCGTCCGCCCGTGCTCAAAGGCCTGTTGAAGACCAAGTCCATCTACAACGTCGGCTCGCTGCCGTGCCTGCTCGGAACGGCGGCCCTGCGCGACCCGAAGTATACCGAGAAACGCGCGGGGCAGATCGTCGCCACCCGCAAACGTCTGGCGGCCGCCCTCGAAACCGCCGGCTGGCGCGTGTGGGACTCCCAGGCGAATTTCCTGTTCACCCAGCCGCCGGGGAACTCTGCCGGCAGCATCGCGGCGGGACTCAAAAAGCGGAACATCTACATCCGGTACTACGATCAGCCGGGCGTGAACGACAAGCTGCGCATCTCGATCGGCACGGAGGAAGAGACCGACGCGCTGCTCTCTGCCCTGAACGACCTGACGTGACGGCTGCGGAACGCGAGCCGACCGGTCGGACAGGGGTGGCGAGGTCTGCGGTCTACTCCACGGGTTTGACGTCCACGCGATACACCGTCAGCCGGCAGCGATCGGCGGTGATGGCCATCGTCCCGGGTCGGGGGTTGCGGTCGGTGAGGGTGTAAACGTGCTGGCCGTTGAGCAGGATGCGAATGGTCTCACCTGCCATCTCGAAACGCCAGGTGCGTCGTCCCGTCGGGGGGACAAAGGGCACCATCGCCGTGGCGTCGGGGTAGTGGTTCTGCCAGTTGGCCCGGTGTACGTCCAGCCGATCGTGGCGACAGACAAAATACACCGCCGACCAGTCAATCGTCGCGCGAACGCGCAGGGCGATCGAGTATGGCCCGGGGTTCTCGTAGCCATTGGGGTCGCAAACCGCCTCCACCTCGATGACACCGTCCCGCGTCTTGAGCGGAATGCCGACGGTGACGGTCTTCTGCTGCCGGTCGGGGTTGAGGAGCATCGCACCGTCGCGGGTGACCATCCGCCCCATCACGGTCAGCCAGCCGGTGGCGTCGTCGCGGTCGAACAGCATCCGCCATCCGGCGTTGGGGTCGGTCTCCCGCCTGGCTGCCGGCGGGTCGAATTCGTCGTCCTGGAGACTCAGGCAGCATCCGCCCGCCAGCGACGCAGCCAGAACCATCGCAGCCGTCCACGCCGCCACCGCGATAGGGCGTCGGGTCGTCGGCGGATTCGATTCATCGGGGCCGGGGCGAATCAGAGCGACTGGTCCCAATCGTCGTCCGGCTCGTCGTCTTCGTCCTCTTCGTCCACTTTCCACTGGTCGGCTTCCGAGGCGTCGTCGATTTCCTTCTCCATGAAGTTGAACATCTTCTCCTGCATGGGCGCGAAGCGATTGTAGTACTCCAGCGTCGCCCGGTAGCTGGCGACCATTTGGGCCATGTTCACGTCCACGTTGTGCAGCGTGCTGTTGGCCTGCGTGACACCCGCTTGCAGTTGGTTGGTCTTGATCAGCTGCCACTTGGCCAGACACTCGGGCTCCTTGATGGTGCTGAACGGGTCGCAGGCGAAGGAGATCTCGCCGTCTTCGCCGCGTCGAAAGAATTCGCAATCCTGGCACTGAATCATTGGGGTTCCCATCTTCAGAAAAAAGGCTCGGCTGCCGGCTTCATTGTACCCCATCGCCGCCGGTCGCCGCAATGCAACGAGCGAATATCGCCCGGCCCGGCGCTGGCGCCCCGCTCCATGCCGAGAACACGATCTTACACCAATCCCGTTGCCGGTGTGACATCTCAACCCGGTCTCCGTCCACCGCCTCACCTCGGCCGATAGAAGCCGAACAGTTCTGTTCTGGAATGACACCCTGCGATGTCGGCTTGACAGCCCGGCCCCGAAGGCGTACACTTTTCGGACTCTTAAAGCATCAAAGATGTAGATTTACGGAAGGTCGCGCTCGGCGACCTGTTATGGTGACGGGCCGGTCAAGCAGGTGGATTCCGGGCAGTTGTGGTCGGGTTTTTGTGTCTCTTTTTCCAATGCAGACGCCTCGTAGGGCATTCGGTTCATCGGCTGCGTGAGATAGGTTCTCGGACATCCCAGGGAGAATGGCCGGGCCGGTTGCCCCGAACAGGCTTGCATCTCATCCAATAAGCGGTGCCTCCGCGAAGGCAGTGTCCCACCCGAATGACCAACAACAATGGTAAATCTGTCGGATCCCGGTTGGAGGGGCGGAAATGAATGCAGGCAGATCGGTGGCCAAAGCGGTGTTTCTGGATCGGGACGGGACGATCATTGAGGATCGTGGGTATCTGCGCGATCTCTCGGAGGTCGTGTTCCTCCCCGGTGTCTTCGAGTCGCTCCGTCGCCTGCAGGAGGAGTTCCTGCTGTTTATCGTCACGAACCAGTCAGGCGTCGCCCGCAAAGAGATCAGCCACGAGGACGTGGACCGGGTCAATGCGCACGTGCTTGGTGAGTTGGCTCGGGCGGGCATCGAGATCGCCGCGGTGTACGTCTGTCCGCACTGCCGGGAGGACGGCTGCGCGTGCATCAAGCCCCAGCCGTATTTTCTGCGACAGGCCGAGAAAAGTCACGGCGTCGACCTGGCCCGGTCGTTCACCGTCGGCGATCACCCCCATGACGTGGAATTCGGCGACGCCGCCGGAGCGACGGGGATTTACGTCCTCACCGGCCACGGCGAGAAGCACCGTTGCCGGCTCGCGCCCGGTGCCGCGGTCGCCACGGACATCAAGCAGGCCGCAGAGTGGATGCTGGCCTCCCCCCGCCCGGCGCCAATCGCACGGATGCGAAAGGATCAGTCATGAAATACCTCATTCTGCTGGCCTCCGTTGTGATCCAGATCTGCCTGGGTGGTGTTTACGCATGGAGCAGTCTCGTTCCCGCTCTCAAGGAGAGCGTGCATCTGAGCACCGCCCAGACGCAGATCATCTTCGGGGTGCTGTTCGCCACCTTTACGGTGTCCATGGTGGTGGCCGGTCGCCTGCTCGACCACCTCGGACCCAGAGTGATCGCCGGGATCGGCGGATTGTTCTTCGGGGCCGGCTACCTTCTGGCATCTTTCTCGGGGGGGCATCTGGCGGTGATGTTGGTGGGCATTTCGTTGCTGGCCGGAGTCGGGACCGGCTTCGGATATGTCTGCCCGCTGGCCACCTGCATGAAGTGGTTCCCGGATAAGAGAGGCCTGGTGACCGGGATCTCGATGGCAGGGTTCGGCGGCGGGGCCGTGTTGTTGGCCGGGCTTGCCGAGCATCTGCTCTCCCAGGGCGTGCACGTACTGATGGTGTTCCGATGGATCGGCATCGGGTACGGAGTGGCGCTGCTGGTCGCCTCGGGCATGCTGAGCTTCCCGGACGCCGGCAAAGGCGTTCGACCTCGCCGCGCACCGGTCGCCAAAGCCCTGCTGCGAGACCCCTTTTTCCTGTCGCTGGTGTTGGGGATGTTCTGCGGAACGTTCGCCGGGATGCTGGTGATCGGAAACCTCAAACCCATCGGGTTGGCCGCCGGAATCTCCGCGGTCTCGGCGTCGGCCGCCATCGGGGCGTTCGCCATCGGCAACGCGTCGGGGCGAATCGTATGGGGATGGATCTCCGATCGGACCGACCATCGGATGATCCCGGTGAAGCTCGCCGCGCTCGGCCTGCCCCTTGCGCTGCTGGCGTGGATGAACTCGCCGACGCCCTTTATCGTCGTTTCGTTCGCGGTCGGCTTCGGCTTTGGGGCGTGCTTCGTGCTGTACGCCGCCCAGGTTGCGGTACGCTACGGCCTGGCACGCGTGGGCGGAGTGTACCCCATCGTTTTCCTGGCCTATGGCGTAGCGGGGCTCGTCGGGCCGGTGCTGGGAGGCTGGCTGTACGACACCACCGCCAGCTACACCCCCGCGATCGCAGTGAGTTGTGGCGTCGTGGCTGTGGGATTTGTCGGCAGCATTCTTCTGCTGCGGCAGGCGAAGCGGTCCCGGATGGTTCCCGATGCCACTGCCGGCGACGGCAGGCTGCCATAGCGACCCCGCCGGGAACGTCAGGCCGGGATGCCCAACCGTTCCAGCAACGCATCGCCCGCAGCCCCCTTTGAGAATCGTGGCCGACCCAGCGCGACCTGGGGCTTGGCGTGGCCGTGAAAGTCCGACCCGCCCACCACCATAAGCGACAGCTCACCGGCCAGGTCCAGCAGGGTCCGCGTGGTTCGCGAGTCGTGGTCCGAGTGGTACACCTCCACCGCTTCGAGCCCCTTGTGCTTCAGCATGCGGAGCGTTTCGCGCAATTGGGCGCGATTGCGAATCTCCAGCAGTCCCGGATGCGCCAGGGCGACCAGGCCGCCGGCGTCGCGCAGCGTGCGGATGACTTCGCCCGGGGCGAGGCGGTCCTTCTCCACGTACGCCAGTCCGCCGGTGCCGACGTATTTCTCGAACGCCTCTTTTACGGATCGCACCACGCCGGCGCGGCGCATCGCCTCGGCGATGTGCGCCCGACTGACGATGGCGTCGCTCCGGCCGCCTGCGAGGGCAAGCACGTCCGACCAATCCAGCTCAATGCCCAGGGAAGCGAGTTTCGCGAGGATCCGCGGGTTGCGCTCGGCGCGGGCGCGTCGCACCTCCCGGAGCATCGCCACCAACGGCTGAGACGTCTCGTTGAGTCCGAGTCCCAGAATGTGCATCGGCCCGACGTCCGAGAGGGCGGAGACTTCCACGCCGGGGACCAGCGCCAGTTGGGGGCAGAGCGCCGCTGCCGATCGTGCCTCGGCCAGGCCGGCGGTGGTGTCGTGATCCGTCAACGCCACGGCCGCCAACTCCGCGCGATCCCCAGCCGCGATGAGGTCGGCAGGTGTCTCCGAGCCGTCCGACGCGGTGGAGTGTGTGTGCAGGTCCAGGAAGCGTCGGCTCACCGGGCGCGCTCCAGGTAGTCGAATTCGCGTCGGCTGCAGCAGGGGCAGTCGGCTCGCCGGGTCGCGGTGAGGCGCTGGGCGACGGCGTTCCAGACGTCCAGGCGAAGCAGGCAGGGGGCGACACCGTCGGCGGCAGCGAGAATCCGCATCGCCTGGGCGACGGCGATCGACGAGACAGCCGCCACGATCGGGTTGATGACGCCGACCGTCTGGGCGGTGATCTCCATGTTCTTGGGGGGCGGGGTTTCGTAGAGGCACCGCAGGCAGGCGGTTCGCCCGGGGAGGACGGGCATGACCTGCCCCTGTGCGGCGGCGGCACCGGCGAACACCCACGGGATCCCTCGTTTGACGGCCTGGTCGTTGATGGTGAACCGGGTGGGGAAGTTGTCGGTCCCGTCGAGGATGATGTCGACCTCGTCGGTGAGTTCGTCGGCTGTGTCGGGGGTGAAGCGAATCGGGCAGCCTTCCACGCGGACGGTGGGGTTGATCCGTTCGATGGTACCGGCGGCGGCGTCTACCTTCTTCACGCCGTCGGCCGCCTGGGCCGGGGTGTACATCGCCTGGCGGTGGAGGTTGGTCGCGGTGACCACGTCGTCGTCCGCCAATCGAAGCGAACCGACCCCCGCGCGAGCGAGCAGTTCGATCATCCAGGACCCCAGTCCGCCGGCGCCGACGATGAGCACCCGCGATCGGCCGAGCGTGTCCTGGGCGGCGGGGCCCCACTCGGCGAAGGCCAATTGACGGTCGAAATCGTACGGGATGTTCCGGTCAGAACTCATTGCTGGCAGTCTAGGCTCGCCGATCAGGAAATCAAGACCGCCATTGAGATGAGTTTGAAGCTTCTCGCGCGACGGACGGCCGGTCGCTGCAACGCCTCTCACCGGTGTGGCATGAACAGCACCACCCAAGGCAGGATGAGCACCAGGTACATCAGTGTGTTGGCTACGAACAGGGCCGACGCCTTTCGCGGGGCCAGGTGGAACATGTTGGCCACCGCGACCATCGAGACGGCCGTCGGGACGAACCCTTCGATGAACAGCACGCGTCCGCCCAGTGTGTCCCAGCCCAGTGGCCAAGGCGTCCATTGCGTGATCGCCAGCAGCGCGAGCATCACGGCGAACCCGCCCACGAAGCGGATGCCCGCCAGCAGGGCGATGGGCCTTCGCAGAACCCACAGGTCGCCGCCGCGAAGGCGCAGCCCGATGGAGAAATACGCCGCCGCCACCAGCGCGAAGACCATCGCGTCCACGACGTACCACTCGGCGACGAAGCGGGGGCGCGGTACGTCCAGCACGCTGAGCACCACGCCGGCGACCATGATCGGTACGCCGAGAGATCGCCAGCTCAGCAGGCTGGTCGCGTAGAGCTTCAGCAGGGGCATTCGTTCGATCGAGGGCGAGTAGTGGCGGGCGATGGGGAACCCCCAGAGTACGACCATGGGAACGAACATGAGGGTGAGCACGCCGACCAGTCCCAGCCCCGGTTCGCCGTACAACAGGAACACCACGAATCCGCCCATGGTGGGTCCGAGGTTGCTGATCCCGCCGGCCAGGCCGAGCAGGCCGATTTCCGAGGTGCTTTTAAGAGCCAACCGTCCGATGGCCAGGCCTACCAGCGTCAGGACGATCATGTACGTCGCGCCCAGCACGGGCAGCCAGATATCGGAGATGCCCAGCGGCGTGGTCCAGATGCTGAGCATGCCGATGCTCGAATAGCCGAACACCGCCACGACGCTCATCAGCGAGCGGGCAGCGGACTCGTCCACCCATCCCCGGCGGCGCGCCAGCCACCCGCCAGCCATCGAAACGACCAGCAGCGCCACGGTGACGCCGAACTTGGTGTAGAAACCCATGATCGAAACGCCCAGCCCGCCTGGAGGCGGTTACTCGATCACGCCGGCGCCGTCGGCCGGTCGTGTGGAGAATACCGGGCAGCGTCGGGCGAACTTCTCGGAAAAACCGCTCGCCAGCGCCTCGGCCGCCGCGTCGGCAGCGTCCGCCTTGACCAGCACGATCATGCACCCGCCGAAGCCGCCCCCGGTCATACGGGCCCCGGCGACGCCGTCCTGCTTGCCGGCGAGGTCCACCAGGAAGTCCAACTCCTCGCAACTGACCTCGTAATCGTCGCGCAGCGACGCGTGCGATTGGTACATCAGTTGGCCGAACGTTTCGTAATCGCGCTTCTCCAGTGCCTCGGCAGCCTCCAGTGTGCGGCGGATCTCGCCGGTAACGTGCAGGGCGCGGGAGTACTCGGGTTTGGTCAGTCGTCCGTCCACCCCGGCGGCCTTCACGGCCGACTCCGACGCCGACCGCAGCGTGGGCACGTCCAGCATGGAGGCGGCCTTTTCGCATTCCTCGCGGCGTTTGGCGTATTCGCCGTCGCCGATGCCGTGCTTGACCTCCGTGTCGGCCACCAGCAGAACCCACGACGGGTCGTCGAAAGGAATCTGCCTGGTGCTCTGGTCGAAGCAGTCCAGCAGCAACGCATGGCCGGCCTGGCCGAGAATGGCGATCGCCTGATCCATGATCCCGCAGGGGGAGTTGGCGAATTCGTGCTCGGCCTTCTGGCAGATCGTCGCGAGGGTCATCTCGTCGACCTGGTCGCGATTGTCGCCGGCTTCCAGCAGGGCAAGGGCGGTGGCTACCTCCAGCGACGCCGACGAACTCAGCCCGCCTCCCAGAGGCACGTCCGAGGCGAACAGGATATCCGCGCCGCTCAGGGCGATGCCCTCCTCGAACAGCTTGGCTGCCACGCCAATGGGGTAGTTGGCCCACTTGATCTCGCCGGGAGCGAAGTTCTCGGCGCGCGACAGATCGATGGTCGCCTCGTCGGCCTGCTGCATCGAGCGGAAGCGAACGGTCAGGTCGTCCCGTTTCCGCCACAGCGCCACGGTCTGCTTTTCGATGGCGATGGGCAGCACGTAGCCGTCGTTGTAGTCGGTGTGCTCACCGATGAGGTTCACCCGTCCCGGCGCGCGAACGGCGCCGTCTGCGGGAGCGTCGAAGGTCTTGGCAAACTGCTCTTTGAGTGTGTTCAGATCATTCATGATGTGCTGACCATACGGCCGATGCGGGCGGGTGTCAATCCGGGCGAGGGGGCCTCTGATCGCCCTCGCCGACGGATACCGGAACTCTTACGTCGCTTCCATTGTATCGCGTCCGGCCGGGCGGCTTGGCGGAACGCTGCCGACCCGCTCTGCCGAAGGGGATTGGTTCTGTCCCTGTGGCGCCCACACTGCGGCGCAAAGACAAGGCCCGCCCCGGATGGGGGGCGGGCCTTTGTGTTGCGGGTCGTGTCGGTCGGGCGTCACTCTTTCTGCGGGAAGTAGTTCTCCGAGAACCACTGGACGCAGGCGCGGGCGTAGCCCTCGGCGACGATGTTCGGTCCGCGGCGCGTACGCGACGTGGTGCGCCCCACCAGGTTCGCTCGGCCGAGAATGGCGCCGGTCTGCTGGTCCACCATTTCCGCCCGCACGATGACCTGATCCAGCGGACTGACGATGCCGCCCACCAAGTCCTTGCCTTCGTAGTGGATGATGGTTCCGCGAATGACGGCCGTCTTTCCGCCCGGGTTCACGGGCAGGTTGGCGTCGGCGAGTTCCCGCTGGAAGTGGCCGGGAATCTTCTCGTAGAGCTCGGCCGGGACCATACCCCCGAAGTCTTCCTTGAGGTCTCCCAGCTCCAAGTTCTCGTACTCGGCCAGGGGGGGCATGCCCGACGCCGACGTCGGGGACTGCAGCGATGCCACCGCACCCCGTCCGCCCATGCCGGCCTTGACGCCTTCCTTGATCAGCGTGCCACAGCCGGCGGTACCGGCCAGCAGAACGGTGACGATCATCCACAGGGCGAGCTTCTTCATCCGGAGTCTCCTTACAGTTCGGGTGAGTTGCGTTCGCCTGCATTATACGCGCCGCTCGATGGGAAGCGAGGGTTTCGACGATCCTCGATGGACTCAACCTGCCGCGCCAAGAGGTCACATTGCCCCGGTGCTCCAGCGGCGGCTGGGTGTTACACTGCAGCGGAAGCGTAAGTGACGCTTCGGGCCTGGTGAGAATCATGAATCGCACGGAATGGAAAAAACTTGCGCTGATGCTGGTCGCTGTGGCGGCGTGCATGATCCTGCCGCTGGGCGCGGAGCGGTTTCGCTTGGCCGCCGGTGAGGCGATTGCGCTGGTCGGGGAATATGCCCGTTCCCGCGTGCTGCTGGCGCTGGTTCCGGCGCTGTTCATTGCGGGGGGGATCGCGACGTTTCTGTATGCGGGCCCGGCGGTCTCGCTGCCGAACGTCCTGGTCATCCGCAGCGTGATGGGTACGCGGAAGACAATCGTCTACTGCCTGCTGGTAGTCTTGATGGCGACTGTCAGCGGAATGGTCTATCAGTCCATTGTCGGAGCCAGTGTATGACTCACCCGAACCCCTGCGGGCCGATGGAGGTGCATCCGATCGGCGTGATCCATTCGAGTTGGACCCAGCCGGGCGGTACGCCCATTCAGCCGCGATTTGCCGACGGCGAGCAGGGCGAAGCGAGCGTGGAGCTTCACCCGCAATACGCCGAAGGTCTGGCTGACCTGGGCGGATTCGACCGAATCTGGCTGGTGTACTGGTTTGACCGGGCGCCATCTGCTAAGCTTACCGTCACGCCGTTCATGGACGACCAGCCGCGGGGGCTGTTTTCCACGCGGGCGCCCTGCCGTCCCAACCCGATCGGCGTCTCGCCGGTGAAGTTGCTGGCGGTGGAGGGCAACCGTCTGCGGATCGCCGAGTGCGATATTCTCGACGGCACGCCGCTGTTGGACATCAAGCCCTACGCCCCGCGCTATGACGTGTTCGCCGACGCCGCCGGCGGATGGCTCGGCCAGGCCGAACCCCGACGCACCCGTGCCGATGAACGGTTCGCCGGCGACGATGATGGACCGGAATGACACCCACCCCAATCCAGAGCAGATCCGTCTGTCCCGGCGATGGTCCGGGCGCTGCGGATCTGCATGACTCGTAGAATCAGGAGCAGCAGTCAACAATGAAGAAGATCCAGGTAATCGGCAGTAATTGTGCGAAGTGCCGGCAGCTTGCGGACATCGCTCAGCAGGCGGCAGCGGAACTCGGGCTCGACTGCGATTTCGAGAAAGTCACCGACCCGGCGAAGATGGCGGAAATGGGCGTGATGATCACCCCCGCATTGGCCGTCGACGGCGAGGTCATGCTTGTGGGCAAGGTTCTGCCGATCGACGACGTCAAGTCGCTGATCTCCTGAGCGGTCGGGGGAGCTTTCGGGCTGTTTTGGGAACGTCCGTCCAGGCCGCTATACTGGTCTGACGTCGCTGCGACAACGTTCCCGGCGCTTCTGCGCGCCCGAAAGGAGAAGACTCACATGTTCGAACGGATGACCCGACGCAACGCCCTGAAGGCTGCCGGTGCAGGCGCAGCCGCCCTGGCCATCGGCCTGAATACCTCCTGCGCCGATCAGCATGCCGACGCCCTGCCGGCGGCGATGGCCCTTCCCGGCGCGTTCGCCAAGGGCAGCTACACGCTTCCCGAGCTACCCTACGCCTACGACGCCCTGGCGCCCCTGCACGAGGAACGCACGCTGCGGATTCATCACGAAAAGCACCACGCCGGCTACGTCAAGGGCCTCAACAAGACGCTCGATGCCCTCAACTCCGCGCGGACCAAGGGCAATTTCAACCACATCAAGGCCCTCTCGCGGGCGCTGGCGTTTCACGGCAGCGGGCACGTGCTGCACACGCTCTACTGGAACTCCATGACCCCCGGCGGCGCGGAGATGCCCGACTCACTCGCCTCGGCGATGCGGTCCAGCTTCGGCTCGGTCCAGGCCGGCAGCAAACAGTTCGCCGCCGCCACCAAAGCCGTCGAAGGCAGCGGCTGGGGCGTTCTGGCGTACGAGCCGCTCGGCGGGCAGCTTCTGGTTCTCCAGGCGGAGAAGCACCAGAACCTCACCGTCTGGGGCGTGGTCCCGCTGATGGTGTGCGACGTCTGGGAGCACGCCTACTACCTGCAGTTCGCCAACAACCGCGGAGCGTGGGTGGAGAACTTCATGAAGCTCGCCAATTGGCCCTTCGCCGCCAAACGCCTGGAGCTGGCCACCGGTAAGATGTGATCCCTCAGCCCCGGCGAGGGCCGATGGCTCGCGGATCCATCGTCGCTGCTTGACTCCAAGCCGATCTCCGCGTACAAGTTGAGACAGCGACGACAGCTGGGTACTTGTTCTGTGTCCGCTCGCCTCGTCGCGCGGGAGTTCATGTCTATGGTCATACGAATCAACGACCTGCTCGTCGACGCGATCATCGGTGTCTACGAGGACGAGCGGCAGTCGCCCCAGCCGATCTCGATCCACGTCGAGATGGAGTACGACGCCGGCTCTGCCGTCGCCGACGATAACTATGCGGCCGCCCTGGACTACGAGAGCATCGCCGAGAAGATCACCGAAGAGGTCAAAACCACGCGTTACAACCTGGTGGAGACCCTCGCCGATCACATTCTGCGCATGCTGCTGTCCGACAGTCGCGTTCAGCAGGCGGCCGTCACGGTGGAGAAACCCTCCGCCATCGAGAACGCCGAGTCGGTCTCCGTGACCACCCTTGGCCGGGCGGCCCGGGGCGGTGAGTAGACGCCCGTGCAAGTCCACGCCGTCCAGTTCGACACACGCTGGGAAGACAAGCCCGCCAATTTCCAACGGGCCCGGGAGCTGATCGAACAGGCTGCCCCGCCTGCCGGGGGGCTCATCGCCCTGCCGGAGATGTTCGCCACCGGGTTCACCATGAAGTCCCGCATCACAGCCGAGCCCGTCGGCGGCGAGACCGAACAATTCGTCCGATCGCTCGCCCGGGAGACCGGCTGCCTCGTGATTGCCGGCGTTGTCACCGATCGCCAAAACGGGCGCAAACCCACCAACGACGCCCTGATTTGCTCGCCGCGCGGGGGGTGCGTGCGACAGGGCAAACTCCACCCGTTTTCGCTGGTCGACGAGCAGAATCACCATTCCGGCGGCGGGGATCTGTGCGTCGCGGAGTTCGCCGGCGCGTCGATCGCGCCGTTGGTCTGCTACGACCTGCGTTTCCCCGAGGCGTTTCGCGCGTTGGCCAGCGGCGGGGCGAACGTGTTCGTCGTGATCGCGAATTGGCCGGCCAGCCGGTCCGAGCACTGGCTGGCGCTGTTGCGTGCCCGGGCCATCGAGAACCACACCTTCGTCGTCGGCGTCAATCGCACCGGCGTCGACCCGAACGTACCCTACTCCGGCGACAGCGCCGCATTCTCGCCGCTGGGCGATTCGCTCGCCCGCGCCGACGCATCCGAACAGGTACTCTCAGCCGACCTCGACCCGGCGCAGCTTCGCGAGGCCCGCGCGCTGTTCTGCTCGCTGGACGATATCCGCGACGATCTCCTGGCGGCCGTGCCGCTCGTGCGTCACTCGCTGGATTGAGTGGCCCGCCCGGCGTCGACCGCCCGGACCCGCTCGATCATCGTGTAGCCGCCGGTGACGTTGAACACGTCCGTCCGCCCGGCGTTCATGAGCATCCTCTGGGCGACGTAGCTGCGGTATCCGCCCGCGCAATGCACGTGAACGGGCTTGTCGGCGGGAACTTCAGAAAGTCGGCCTCGCAGCTCATCGACGGGGATGTGAATCGCCCCGTCGAGGTGGCCGGCGTCCCATTCCTTCTGCGTGCGGACATCCAGGAGGGTTACCGGAGACTCCTCTGCGATGGCGGTCAGCAGTTCGCGCGGGGTGGACATGGGCATCACGCCTCGGCGGGCGTTGGCCCCGGCGAATCCAACCATGATCTCCAGGTCCTTGGCCGACCCGAACGGCGGGGCGTAGCACAGGTCCAGTTGTTCGAGGTCTTCCAGCGTCATCTCCGCGGTGATGGCGGTCGCCAGCACGTCGATACGCTTGTCCACCCCGTCGCCGCCGACTGCCTGGGCCCCGAGAATCGCCCCCGACGCCGGGTCGTACAACAGCTTGATGAGCAATTCCTTGGCTCCGGGGTAGTAGCTGGCGTGGCTGGAACCGCCGAGATAGATCACGCCGTAGTCGATGCCCTCTGCGATGGCTGCCCGTTCGGTCAACCCGGTCGCCCCGGCGGTGAGCTCGAAGACCCGCACCCCAGCCGTCCCCAGCACGCCACGAAGCGTCAGGCGCGAGGGGTGCTCGTCGGGGACCTCCTGGAGGTCCATCGCGGCGTTGGCACCGGCGGCCCGGCCGGCCTTGTTTGCCGGTCCGGCCAGGGGGATATTCACCGGACGACCCAGCACCAGATGCATCGTCTCGCTGTTGTCGCCGGCTGCGTAAATGCTCGGGTCGCTGGTGCGCTGGAGCGGGTCGACGGCGATGGCACCGGTCTGCCCGAGGGTGAGGCCCGCCTGTTTGGCGAGTTCCACGTTCGGCCGAACGCCGGTCGAGAGAATCCCCAGCTCGAAGGGGATCTCCGCGCCGCCGGCCGTCACCGCCACAGTCTGCCCGTTGCGGTCCTCGATCCGGGCGACGGCGTCCGAGAGTCGCACCGCGATGCCGTTGTCTTCCAACTGCTTCTGCAGCGGCAGGGCGATCTCGGAGTCGGTCGCGAGCATGACCTGATCGGCCAACTCCACGACCGTCACCTCCATGCCACGATGGGCCAACTGCTCAGCCGTCTCCAGACCGATGTAGCCGGCCCCGATGACCAACGCCCGCGCGGGGGCCTGCTGGTCGTGAGCGCTGGCGGCGGTGTTCTCGGAGAGAAACTCCGTGATCCGGTCGACGTCCGGGACGGTGCGCACCGTGAAGATGTTGTCGCGGTCGAGCCCGTCGATGGGCGGCTTGATGGCCGTCGTGCCGGTAGCCAGGATCAGCCGATCGTAGCCGAGCGTTTCGGTGTCGCCGCCGGGGGTGGCCAGGGTGACCGTTCGCTCGTCGCGGTCGATGGACGTCGCCCGGGTGTCGGTGCGGATCTTGACGTTGAATCGGCTGGCGAACATCTTCGGGTTCACCACGAAGAGGCTCTCGCGCTGGGCGATCTCGCCGCCAACGTAGTAGGGCAGCCCGCAGTTGGCGAAGCTGATGTACGGGCCGGCCTCGATCAGCACGATTTCCGCGTCCTCGTTGGTTCGACGGGCCTTGGCGGCTGCCGACGCCCCGGCAGCGACGCCGCCGATGATCACGATGCGTTTGGACATTCGGTATCTCCTGGTTTCAGTATACGGATGGTTTGGTTTCTCAGCCCGACGTGCCCCACACATAGGCGGCGACCCCGCCGAAGACCGCCCCGGCGAGAATGGCGTACCATGTTACCGCCCCGGCCCGACAGGCCTCGGCTGAGCAGGTCTTCGCGCGGGACAGGGCAAACCCCGCCATCGCGCCCACACTGGCGCCCAGACCGATCCGGATGAGCTGCTCGATGCGCATCGTCAGCTCCCGTCCGACTCGTCGCGCGGACCCAGAAGACAGCGCATCAGGTTTCGGGCGATGCGGTGCGAGACGGTGTAATACACCTTGCGTCCCTCGCGCGACCGCTCGACGATTCCCCGGGACTCCATCAGCCCGAGGTGCTGGCTGGCGGCGTTGGGAGCAAGCCCGGCCGCTTGGGCAATCTCGCCGACGGAGCGGGATTTCTCGATCAACAGACCGATGATCCGGATGCGGTCGGCATGGCCAAGCATTTTCAGCACGGCCGCCGTCTCATCCAGAGTCCCGTCGGGCAGGTCCGCCAATGTCCTGAACTGCTTTGATGTCATACTGTCATAATATCAGGATATTCTGAGTAATCAAGTCAGAAAATCACAACTTAACCGGCGACGTCGGGGTCTGATGTATGTCGGGAGAATCGGAATAATCAAAACCTGCACGGAACCATAACAAAGCGCAGGGGCGTCCTAAAGATCCCAGCCGAATCAGCCGACATACAAACAACCGGAGCATGCTTGCATGCCTCAGGCGCTGCCAAATACGGCTACGAGCCAACACTCGTAGCCGTATTTGTTTGCGCTGTTTGCCCTGCCGTTTGCCGTCGCGCTTGCCATCGGATTCGCCCCCGGGCATACTCCTGCGTATCCAGGAGCCCCCATGACTCGGACGCCCACCATCACAACCGATCGACTCACGCTTCGGCCGCTGGAGCTTTCGGACGCCGGTCGCATCGAGCAGCTCGCCGGCGACCGCCGGGTGGCCGAGATGACGGCTACCATTCCGCACCCGTATCCGCCCGGGGCGGGCAAGGAGTTCGTTCGCGACGTGCAGCGCGACGAGCAGGCCGGCCGATCGGCCCTGTGGGCGATCGTACCTCGCGGCGAGGATGCCCTGATCGGAGCGATGGCCCTTCGCATCGACCGCAAGAACGCCATCGGCGAGATCGGCTACTGGATCGGCGTGCCGTATTGGGGGCAGGGATACGCCAGCGAAGCAGCGACGGCCGTGGTGAGATGCGCGTTCGAGACGCTCGAACTCACGCAAGTGGAAGGCTGTCACCTGGTGGGCAACCCCGCCAGCGGCAGGGTGATGGCCAAGGCGGGCATGCGACGGGAGGGCACCATCCGCAAAGCCCTTGGGCGATGGGACGAGAACACCGAGCTGGCCGTCTACCGCCTCAC